>JBCDHV010000272.1:0-5736 GCA_038749615.1 Bacteroidota bacterium | reverse complement strand
GGGCCGTGGCAGATCGAGGTGCGGAACGAGTTCATGTCCGAGGTTTTCCGGCTGAACGAACGGCTGGGTGAGTTTCGCGACGAGAACCGGGCGCGGTGGCGCATCGGCCGGCCTGTCGGAGGAAATCTGTTGGCGACGGCCTATGGGTACGCGGATTCGTTCAGCCAGAATCAGGCGGCCGAGGTGGCGGGGTTCGTCGGCGTGCGCCTGCCGGTGCGCGACCTCGGATGGGTCGAGCCGGCCGTGGGCTTTGTCCTCGACCGCCGGCTCGGTGCGCTGAGCGTGGAAGGCAACACCGAGACGCAGACCGATACGGGGCCGGCCGTTGGCTTCCGCGCCCTCGCACGTTCCCGGCTAGCTCCAAACCTCCAGGCAACCCTCGGCCTCGAAAGTGCGTGGCAGTGGATCAACCCTCGCCAGGGCCGGACCGTCGTGGCGAGGGGGGCCGTGCAACGCGTCGACGAGGCGAGTCGGCTCGTCGTGGATGTGGGCGCGTCGAGTTACCGCCGCGACGCCTACCAGGCGGCCTCCTTCCTAAACCGGGACCCCACGCTTGCTCGAAGCTCGGAGACCATCGAGGCCACCATCAGCGATACGTTGCGCGTGGCCGGCACGTACGAGCAGGCACTGCGGCCCGCACTGGCGCTGCGGACCCGCCTCGACGTTGGCCTGAACCGCCGGCTCACACGCATCGCCCGAGCGCCCGAAGGCGCACTGTTCTTCGACACCGACTTCAGCCGCCGCGCCCTCGACGCCGATGTCACCCTTGCCTATGACCGCACGGGCCGCCGGCTCGTAGTCGGCGTGCAGGCAGGGGCCGAAGTCGAACGCCGGACCCTGGCCAACCGCGACGATCTGCCGCCCGACCAGGCTCGGCAAAAAGGCGATCTCATCCAGCAAGCCGACTACGACGCCGGCGTGTACGGCCTGACCGCTGAGGCCGCATGGCCGGTGCTGCGGTGGCTCACAGGGCGGCTCTCATGGTCGGCCCGGCTGCTTCGGCACGACACGCCAGAGGCCAATGATGACGACCGGGACGAACTGCTGCACACCCTTGATGCAGGGTTGCGTCTCCAACTGCGCGAGACCCTGACGCTGGACCTCGCAGCGCTCGGCAGTTTTGACCACACCGTGTACCTCCGCGCCGCCCGTTCGGCCGAGAACAACCGCCGCTTTTCGCTTCGGTTGCGCCCGGTCATGCGCTGGACGCCGAGTGCACGCACGCGGCTGCGGTTCGAGTCGGCGGTGCGGGCCACGTACACCGTCGACGATTTCCAGATCGAAGGCCAAACGCCTAACGACCAGTCGGCTCGGGAACTGCGGTATGCCGGGCAGTTCGAGCACCAGTTCGACGACGGCCTGGCCGTGCTAGCCGATGGCACGTTCAGTGATCTGCTGCTGGGCCGGCTCCTCTGGGAGCAGTTTGCCGAGATTCCGTTCGATACGCTGCGCACCGTGAGTGGCTGGGTGCGGGTCCGGGCGGGCCGGCAGCCGGCGGCCGAGATTGGTGTGCGCGCATTCGTTCGCCGCGACTTCGACCGCGCCACGACGGTCCAGTACACGCTCCCAGGTGCCGATGGAGCCCCTGGCCTCGAAACTACGATTACCCGGCCCGGCCGAGAATGGATCGAACAAGTTGGTCCAACGGCCAGCTTGACCTGGGAAACGCCTTCCGGCTCCGTTTTGCGCATCGACGGCTGGATTCAGTTTCAGCGCGTCCGGCAAGTGTTGTTCGGGACGCTACCGGAAAACGAGGCTGACCGAATCCGAGCGGCTGCCCGCCGAGGCGTGCGCCGCGTAGTTCCAAACGTCACGGCGCGGGTGGTGTGGCAACTCTGATCACTCGTTTGCCAGGTGATGAACCGGTTCGCTGTGGTGATCGTGTCCCTGATGCATGTCAGAATGATGCACTTCGTCGTGGCCCATGAGCGCGTGTACGTCCGGTAGACCGCGGACCATCGTGAGGATACCGAGGGCGATCACGAGCGCCCCGCCGGCACGCGCCCACTTGGCCCGCCACGCCGGCCGTGCGAGTCGCCCACCGAGCGCCACGAGCGCCAAGGCCGGCACGGTTGCTAGGCCAAAGACCGTCATCGTCAAGGCACCGCTCAGGGCGTCGCCCGACGCGGCGGCCTGGATGAGCACGGCATACACGAGGCCGCACGGGAGCACGCCGTTCAGGAGGCCGAGCCCAAAGGCACCGAATGCACCTGGCCAGCGCAGCACGCGGCCAAGCAGCCGGCTCAACCGCCCAGATCCACCTACGGAGGGCTGAAAGCGACGCCCACCTACCAGTCCAATTCCCATCACCACGAGGCTCAATCCCACCGCGAGGCCAAACGCATGCTGCATACCAGCCAACGCCTCGGCAAGGACATGCCCAAAGAGGCCGGCAGCGAGGCCGAAGAGCGCGTACGTCGCCGTCTTGCCGAGCAGGTAGGCCCCGTGTAAGCCAGCTAAGCCGGCCCCAGAGCGCCCGCTCCCGAGGCCAAGCGCGAGCACGAATCCGCCGCACATGCCGGCACAGTGCACTCCGCCGGCTAGCCCAATGCCGAATACGATCCAGAGGTCGCTCACGAGTCTTCGGTGTGTTGAGGGTCATCGAGCAGCATCCGGTAGGCCGGCGTCTCGACATCCTCGAATTGCCCCATTCGGACGGCCCACACGAAGGCCCACACGCCGGCTCCGGCCAAAACGAACGCCACCGGGACGAGGTAATAGAAGATGTTCATGTCGGTTGGATAAGTGGGTTGGTGGGTGGTTGGGCAGAGGAGTCGGGTTGAAGCCGATCAGGTTTCATGCGCTGTTGGGTTCTGGGAAGCCGGCCGGCCTGGTAGACGGCACCGGCTACCACGACGAGGGAGCTAATCGGCATGGCCACGGCGGCGACCAGAGGCGTCACGAGGCCAGCTACGGCTGCTGCGGCACCGAGTACGTTGTAGCCGGCTGAAAACACGAGGAGGTGGCGGACCAGGCGCATGGTGCCGGCGGCGCTGCGAAGCGCGTCGGCTAGAGGGTTGAGACCGGGGACGGTCAGGAACGCATCCGCGGCCACGAGGCTGGCCGTCCGCCCACCATGCACGGCCAACCCGACATCGGCCGCCTGAAGCGCACCGGCATCGTTGACCCCATCGCCGGCCACGCAGACGCGCTGGCCGGCTGCACGAAGGCGCTCGATATAGACCCGCTTGTCCTCTGGCGTTGCACGGCCTACGGCATGGTCCGCCCGAATTCCGAGTTGGCGTGCGACGGCGTCGACGACACTCGGATGATCGCCTGAGAGGAGGTGGACGGAGAAGCCTCCATCCCGCAGAGACCGAATGATCTCGGTGCTGCCTGAACGGATCCGGTCGCCGACGCCAGCGACAGCGCGCACCGCCCCATCGACGGCAATGGCGACGGGCGTCAACGCCTCGGCTGTGATGTCGCCGATGTGGCAGGCCCATTCGGCTGGCATCGAGGCGTGCTCAGCGACCCAGTCCGGCCGGCCCACTACCACGAGTTGATCGTCGATCCATCCGCGCAGGCCAGCGCCGGCTACGGCCTCGTGCACGATGGTGTCGGATCTGGTCGCTGCGGTGTTTTCCGTCGTGTGGTCTCCTGGGCTGATGCTGAACTGCTGGACAAAGGCGACCGCAACGGGATGGTCACTGTGGGCCTCGAGGAGAGCGGCTAGGCGGAGTGCATCGAGATCGCCGTGGGTGACGGCAAGGCTCATCCGGCCTTCGGTCACCGTACCCGTCTTGTCGAGCACGATGGTGTCGACGTTGGTCAAGGCCTGGATGGCCGCGCTGCTCTTGATGAAGAGCCCACGCCGGGCCGCGCGGCCGGAATGCACGGCCATCGCGAGGGGCGTCGCCATGCTCAGGGCGCAGGGACACGTGATGACAAGCAAGGCAACGAGCCGGCTCACGGTCTCATCCGGTGCAACCGCCAGCGAAACACCCAGCGAGATCACGCTGAGGCCCAAGACGGCCGCGACGAACCAGCCGCCGAACCGGTCGGCAAGGAGCGTGACGGGGGCGTGCTGATCCTGCGCCTCGCGCACCCACCTGAGCAGTGCCCCAATCCGCGTCGATTCGCCGGCAGCCTGCACGCGCACGCGGAGCGGGGCACGCAGATTCGTCCCGCCCGCCTCGACGGTGTCACCCGGATGCACGGCGATGGGCCGGCTCTCGCCCGTCAAGACGGCGTTGTCCAGCGCCGACCGGCCCGTGTCGACCACGCCATCGACGGGGACGACGTCACCGGCCGGAATCTCGACCAAGTCGCCCGGTTCGAGCTCGTCGGCGCGGGCGGTTTCCAGCGTTCCGTCATCCAGCACGCGCCGGACCATCGTGGGAAGCAGCGCGAGGAGGCGGTCGGTCGCGTCGCCGGCGAGGCGTTGGCTGCGGAGTTGAACCCACCGGGCTGTCAGGAGGGCCGCCGTGAGAACCGAGAGCGAGTCGAACCACACCTCGCCCTGTCCCGTGACCGTCGCCCAGGCGCTGTGCCCGAATCCAACCAGCAAGCCGAGCGCGACCGGCACGTCCATGTGGAGCCGGCGCATGCGGTCGCTGAAGCCACCCGGTACTCGAAGGCTGTGGCGGATGGACGCCCACGCCCGTTTGATGAATACCGAGCCGCCCGCGACCAGACTCGCCAACCCGAGGGCAAGCGAGGCGTACCGAGCGGCGTGCGCGAGCGACGGATGGCTGTCCGCAAGACCGGAGTACAGTGCGAAGGCGATGAGCATCACGTTGCCGGCCAATGCCCAGCAGATGCCCATCCTGATCAAGAGACCGCGCTCCGCGTCGGATCGCCGGCGGCGTGCGTCTGCCCGGACGGGCCGTAGCGCATACCCAAAGCCGGCCAGCCAAGCGCCGACGGCGGAGAGCGGTGTAGCAGTGGGCTGCCACCGAAGCGACAGCCGGGAGCGGGGCAGGTCGAGCCGGGCCGAGTGGACGCCATCGACCTCGAACGGCAGTCGCTCAACGAGCCACACGCAGGCCGCGCAGTGCACGCCGTCCAGCACGAGCTCCGTTTCCAAGCAGCCGTCAGGAGCCGGCGACGTATGCTCAGCGAGAAACGAGGCCGTGTCGAGTTCGGCGAGGGCAAGATCATCCTCGACGAGTGCAGCGGGTTGCCGGCGGTCATCGATCTGCTGAACCTTGTAGTACGTATCGCCAAGGCCAGCCTCGTGGAGCGCATCGTAGACGACGGCACAGCCGGTGCAGCAGAACTGCGGGCCGGCATCGGCCGGATGGACGCCGGCGGGTAGGCCACAGTGCGCACACGGCGTGTCGGCGAGCGCTGCGCCAGGGGAGGGGAGGTCGAGCTGAACAGTGTCCATCAGCGCATCACGTCGAGTCGGACCGTTTGCCGAAACGGCGCATCCGGCGTGCCGGCGATCACGGTCAGATCCCACAACCCGGGCATCGAGATGGGCGCAAGCGCCGTGTACTGCCCCGGCGTGCCGGGGACCTCCGCGAGTGGGACCTCGCCCACCGCCTTGGCGAGCTGCGGCCGGTTCAACCGGAGCGTCGCACCCTGCACGAGTACGGGCAGGCCGGCTGAGTCAGACAGCTCGACGAGCACGGTCCGGATGCTATTGAACTCGGAAGACCCGAACCGATCATCCAAGCGCACATTCGCCTGCCAGCCCAAGCGTAGCGTGCTGGCCTGCACCCGCATCGTGTCGTTCCAATCGGCCGCCTGCGTGTAATAATCCTCCACGATCTGCGGCCCCCCATCGGT
>JBCDHV010000271.1:0-5740 GCA_038749615.1 Bacteroidota bacterium | reverse complement strand
GCTCGAAACCAGCACACCGGGCATTTTCGCCGCCGGCGACGTTCGGTCCGATTCCGTGAAGCGCGTCGCCTCAGCCGTGGGGGAGGGCAGCGTTTCCGTCCACTTCGTCCACCGCTACCTCGCGACGGTCTAGTATGGGAAGTATGATTTGGGAAGTATGATTTATGAGAAGCGGTAGGGGTTTAACTGGACCGGACGGCGTAGCTCGGTCTCTGTCAGACTCATCAATTCTGTCAGACTCATCAATGTAGCCTGAGCACAAAAGGCACGAACACACCTTCATAAATCATACTTCCCAAATCACAAATCTCCCCCCTGAGATGTACCAAGCTTTCCGCCCGCTCCTCTTCCAACTCGACGCCGAACAGGCCCATTCGGCAGGAGTCTCCGCCGCCAAGGTCGGCCAAGCTACGAGCCCGAGCCTGCTCAAGGCGATGTACGGCTATCAGCACTCGGCACTCGAACAGCGCCTCTTCGGGTTGCGCTTTCGGAATCCAGTCTGCGTAGCCGCCGGCTTCGACAAGAACGCCGAGCTGATGAGCTTCTGGGACGCCATCGGTTGCGGGTACGTCGAGGTGGGTTCGGTGAGCGCAAGGCCGTCGGACGGCAACCCGAAGCCCCGAGCGTTCCGGCTGCCGGCAGACGAAGCGCTGATCAACCGGATGGGCCTCAACAACGTTGGGGCGGAGGTCGCGGCTGGGCGGCTGGCTCGTGCCAACGTGTCGATTCCCGTCGGCGTCAACATCGCGAAGACGCACGACCCGGCCATCCTGGGGCAGGCAGGCATCGAGGACTTTGCCGACAGCTTCCGAAAACTGGCACCTTTCGCTGGCTACATGGCCATCAACGTCTCCTGCCCAAATACGGAGGAAGGGAAGACGTTCGAGGATCCGGAGGCCTTGCATGCGCTCTTGAGCCGGCTCTACAGCGAGCGAGAGGCAGTTGCACCCAGAGTGCCGATGCTCGTCAAACTCTCCCCGCCGGCGGGGGAAGACGTAGACGGACCGGCCTTGGATGCCCTGCTGGCGGTCACCGAGGCGCACGAAGTGGACGGCTACATTGCAACCAACACCGCATCGGACCGAAAGGGGCTGAGTACCTCGCTGGTCAGGCTGAACGAAATCGGGCGAGGCGGACTCAGCGGGAAGCCACTTCGCGAACGGTCGACACAACTCGTCCGGGCGCTCTGGAGACGAGTGGGGGCACGAGTGCCGGTCATCGGCGTGGGAGGCATCGATTCTGCAGACGCGGCTTACGAGAAAGTCCTGGCCGGCGCGTCGTTGCTGCAGCTGTACACCGGGCTCGTGTATCAAGGCCCGGGCCTCATCAAGACGATCAACCGGGGACTGGTCCGCCGGCTCCACGCCGATGGGTTTGAATCGATTGAAAACGCCGTCGGTGCGCGTGCCTAAGGTCTTTAGGGAATAGACTTGCTGAAGTCTTGCTGGTTAGGGTACTTTCTTGTACCCACCACCACCAACTTCAGTAACAGCCTTCCCCATGACACGTCTCAAGGATGTTTCAGCTTTGCGCTTTTTCTCGGGCGACAAGATCGTCGATGCCCCACTCCTGAACCGGATGGGCATGCAAGTCGCGCGCGCCGTCACGGCTCGGACGCTCTTCAACCTGCGCCCAGCCGACGTTCACGCGCCGCATCGTGGCTACATCGATCAACTGCGCTCCGACGGCGTCTTCGCCATTCCTGATTTTCTGCCAGGAGATCAATTCGAGCGTCTGCGCGCTGAGGCGATGAGCTTGCTCGATCAAGCCGTCGAGCATGAGGGGGACGAGAGCAAGATCGTGGTCTATAACGTCGGGACGAACCGCATCGAGTTCGCCAGGATCAATGCCTACCCGCAAGAAGAACTACCAGAATTGCATCGGTTCATCCGCCATGAGGATGTCCTCGCGCTCTTCACCGCGGCAGAGAAGCGCCCGATCACGGAGAAGAGCTTCACGCTATCGGTCGTCGAACGGCTGATTCAGGGGCCTCGCGACAACGACTCGGACCGCGAGACGAACATGCACAGCGACGTGTTCTTCGACACTCATAAGGCATGGCTGTACCTCGACGATGTCGAGGAAGACGATGGACCGTTCGGCTACGTCAAGTCGTCACAGCGGATGAGCCCTAAGCGTCTGGGCTACGTGTACGCCCACAGCCTTCAAAAGGGCGTGAACCCGGCCCGACGAATTACCCAAGAGGAGCTCCGCCGCCGTAAACTGACCGAGTCTGTTCTTACGGCTAAGAAGAATACCCTCGTCATGGCTAACACGACGGGGTATCACCGCCGGCTGCCTGGTGTAGCCGGTGGCCGCCGGCACGCCATTCACCTCGTGGTACGGGCCAATCCGTTCATGTGGTGGCAAGACCTCGCGCAATCGCATTGAACACTCGTACCGCTGAAGCGCCGACACAGAAGCACGCTGTTTGGATCTGGGGCCTACTGGGCGCTGCTGCTCTGCTCTACTTGGTGACGTTGCGCGCCGGCCACCGCGCCGGCGACTTTGCGATGTTTCTGATGCATGCGCAGAATCTGGTTACCGGCCAGCCCTACGCAGAGACGGCCTTTCTGTGGAATCCGCTGTCGCCGTCTGTCGGGACGGTCGGGTATCCAGCAGGTGCGCCTTTGTTGTACGCCCCCATCGTGGCTTTGCTGAGCTTGAACTTTCCGGCGTTGAAGGCCGTGGGGATCTTCTGTTTCCTCGGAGCACTCGCAGCCCTAAGCACACTCATCCGGCGCGTCCTGCCGCTGGGGTGGACAATGGCGTGGGTAGGCCTCGTGGCCGCGATGCCGTATTTCTGGGACATCAAGGACAACGTGCTCTCGGATTTGCCGGCGCTGCTCTGGATCGCGCTTGCGCTCGCCGGCACGGTGTCGCTCCGAAACTCGGACGATCCTGACAGCATCAGCCGAGGAGCGTGGGTCGGGGTGGCGATGGGGCTAGCCGTAGCCTCGCGTACGGCTGCGATTCCCATCGTGCCGGCGTTCGTGCTCTCGGGGATGTTGGCACGGCGCTCGTGGATCCCAGGCCGAGCAGTCTGGGCCGGCCTCGTGGCGTTCGTGGTCGTGTTTGCCGGATGTACAATCGCCTTCCCAATTGAGGCCGACGGCGGGGACAGCTACTTGGCGCTTCTCATCGAGACGGCCTCGTCGCCTGGGTTGTTGATCGCCGCCGTCATCGAAAACGTCAAGTACTATCTCCTGGCCGTGCTCGTCTACATCGTGTTTGGCAATGGATATGTCGGCGTGTTGAGTATGGCCGTGGCCGGCCTCGTGTTGCTAGCGGCCGGGTTGGGTTTCTGGCATCGGGCCCGTGCGAGCGGTGGGCGTGTGGTGGAGCTGTTTACGGTGTTTTACCTCGTCCTGATTATGCTCTGGCCCTTCCGGATGCCGAGCTACCTGGTTCCGCTGCTGCCGTTGCTGCTGTACTACGCCGCGGTGGGCCTCCACGCGAGCGCCCCAGAGCGGTATCGGCCGGCGCTTGGTCTTGCAGCAGCAGGGGTGATCCTCGCTAGTTTTGCTGGGATGTACACCACGATGAACCTTCGGGCGCTCGATCAGAACGTCGGGACGCCGGCTGCCTTCGCCGTGTACAGCGAGATCGAGTCGAGGGTCGGGCCGGACGAGGTGGTCGTGGTACGTGTGCCCCGCACGTTCGCGCTGTTTACGGACCGCACATCGACGGCACCGCTGTTGCCGGACGACGGCCGAGATCGCTTCTCCGAACGCGAGACGGCGCTCGTGTTCGAACATTTCGAATCCATTGGTGCCGACTACGTGGTGACCGGGCCGAAAGGCGAAGACTACCACGAAGAGGTCTTGCCACTCTGGTACTTGGTCCAGGATGCGCCCGAGCGGTTCGAGGAGGTGTACGGCAACGAGGAATTCGTGCTGTACCGCATCGTGGAGATCCGCGACGACCTACGCCCCGAGGCCGCGCCGCTCGCGGAGGAAACGGTAATACCCTAGGTAGGTGTCCAGATCGCGTTTGAGTTGGGCATCGTCTGGGACCTGCGTCGCCGGGTAGAAGGTGGCCGTGACGGCACTTTGCTCGTAAAACGCAGCGAGGTGATCCGGCGAGGGCGGGGCGAGGTTCATCTTTGGGGGGCGAAGCAACTCGATGGGCCTCAGTAAGTCGCGTGATGCGCGCGTCATGCGTTCAAGGGCCGGCTTCGCGTCTCCCCTGAGGTCCTTCATGGCATCCAAGACACCGTGGACGAGGGCAAGGTAGACGCCCGACTGGTCCACAGAGACGAGGTACACCACGTAAAACCCTCGTCGAGCACTCACCGTGACAGCCTTGTCGAATACCGCGATCCACGGGCAGGCGGCCCATGTGCTCGGCCCGGCACTGCCTCGAACCCGGTAGACGGAACGATCCGCCCAGCCACGGAGAACCGCTGGAATGTCACGCCGGAGCACACTGGCAAGCGGATGCCCGGCGAAGGGCTCGTCGCGTGCGGCCCCGTAGGTAGCCAGTACGCGTTCGAACGCTTCGCGTAGCGAGGAGGTGGGTAGGTTGGCTAGTGAGATGGCAGGCAGAGTTTGTGATTCGGATATGAGGCTCCACCCTTCCACGCAGAGGGGGTTCCAGAACATGCCTCAATCCTTCAACCTGATCACACTTCCGTACAGGCCTACGGACTGCCTGAACCGTAGGGGAAGCGCTGCAGCGTGACAGGGAGTTCACCTGTGGGAAGGAGCGTTCCGTTGAGGGCGGCAGCAACAGCGCGGACGCTAGCGTGAGATTGTTCGTAAGCGATCAGCGTGCCGTCGGAGCCGGGGAAGCTGTCGGTGGCATAAGGGTGCCCAAACGTCAGGACGATGAACGGCTTTCCTGAAGCCTCCACGGAGCGAGCGAGCGCAGCTTGCGCATCCGTGAGGCCAAGCCGGCGGCCGACGATCGTCCGTAGATACAGCGCCAGCACGACGACCTCGGCGTTGCCGACGGCTTCGTCTACTTGCTGCCGCAGCTGGCGGTTGATGCGCCCTGCAACGCGCACGCTTTCAACCTCTGATCGTCCGCTCAGCAACGTTCCAAGCAATTCCATACCAGTGCGGATCGTGGTAGACGACCGCTGATTCGTGATCTGGATGAGCGCGACGCGGCTACGCTCTCGGAGTGGAATCGCGTCCGAACGGGCGGGCTGCGTGATGGCGCGTTCAGCAATGGCGTCGGCCACGGACTCACCGATGGCGTCTGCGTACAGGCTTCGAAAGCGGAGAACGCTCGAGAGCCGGCTTCTGTGAAGTCCGATCTGCGCCTTCGTTCTGAGGACGCGCCGGACGGAGGTGTCGACGCGCTCCTCGGTCAACCGGCCATCCTCGACCGCCTCCAGCAGGGCCTCGACGGCTTCCTCGACCCGTTCCGGCATCAGCACGATATCGGCCCCGGCCCGGAGTGGCTCGACGATGCGTTCGGTATAGCTGTAGCCCTGGCGCAGGGCACCCATCTCGATGTCATCGGTGATGACGAGTCCGTCGAAGCGAAGACTGTCCCGCAGCACGTCGGTCAGTAAGACCGAACTGAACGTTGCCGGCCGGCGAGTAGGGTCGACGCCGGGCGTCCAGAGATGAGCCGACATCACGGCAGCCGGGCCACCGGTTTCGGCGAAAACCTCTCGATACGGGGCGAGCTCGGTGGCCTGCAATTCATCCCAACTGCCAAGCACAGAGGCGAGTTGGACATGGGTGTCCACCGACGTGTTGCCGTGCCCGGGAAAGTGCTTGAGGGT
>JBCDHV010000270.1:0-5763 GCA_038749615.1 Bacteroidota bacterium | reverse complement strand
CTCAGGCGTTGGAGGCTCGGATGTTTGGGACTCAGGTGTTTGGAGCTCCGGCGTTCCGGGATCGGGCATGGCGAACTAGGGCTGATGGGCGTTCCGATAGTCCAGCCGGCCGATGGCCCTGCCGTGCAGACTGCCGAGGTATAACACGCCGTCTCGTTCGAGAGCGTGCGAGGTATGCGCAAAGTACGTCCCCGATAGGTCTTGGACGGATTCGGTGATTCGGCCCTCGGCATCGAGCCGGACGGCAAAGCCCTGAGGTCGTTGAACAGCTTTCGACACCCATGCCGGCAACCGAGCCACGATGCGGCGGATCCAGGGACGAGGCAACATGAAGTCGTAGTTGCGGCGAGCCTTCGGGCCGTTCGTGAGCCCAACCCAGTAGCCGCCTCGGTCGTCTCGGGTGATGTTGTCCGGGAAACCAGGCAGGTTGCCGGCGAACACGCGCGTCTGGCCGGAATCCGGGCCGGCAATCGCGTACTCCAGCACCCGGTACCGCCACGTCTCGACTACGAGCACGCTTCGCCTATCGTGGGTGAGCGACACGCCGTTGGCAAACCGGAGACTATCCACGACGATCTCGGCTCGGCCGCTCCCCGGGACGATCCGAAAGAGCCGGCCGTTCGGACCGTGATCGAGTGCGTCAAGCGCGTACTCTTCCATGCCGAACACCGCACTTGCGTCCGTCACGTAGATCGATCCATCGGGTGCGAGGTCCAGCGCGTCGGCAAAATTGAGGAGCCGAGGCCCGGCCAGCGTTTCTAAAGCCGGCGGATCCGTGTCTAGATCGATGCGCAGCAGACCACGCTCCGCGTCGGCGACGACGAGCCGGCCCTCGGCATCGAAGATCATTTCCAACGGCCGGCCTCCGGTGTCCACGAGATCCTCGAATGCGCCCCCTGGCTCCGCCCGCCGAATCCGCCCGTCGCTGAGTCCCGTGTACACGCGGCCGGCTGAGTCGACGAACACCGCTTCGGGTCCGTGTCCTGCCGGCAAAAGTTCGACCGCTGCCAGCCGGTCGTTTGGGGCAAGCGGGCCGTCCAACGGCGGTGGTGCCGGCGGCTGAACGGGCTCCGGATCAACCGGGACCGGCCATAGGAACAGGTACGCCAGAGCACCAACGATCAAGGCCAGAAAAACGCTGCGTCGGGACACAGAAGTAGAGGTTGATAGACGCTGCGAGCCGGCTGCGATTCAGATGTCAGGAGAGCCCGATTCCTGGAAGCGCTTGCAGCTCTCCCGAAAAAACAGTACGTTGCAATTCTGAATCGCGTTTACAGCAAATCATTGCTTGCTCTATTCCCAGCTTACAAACTTATCAAGCGCCATGCGTGCCCTCAATCCATATATCGCTTCCGTGCCCTCCTTTCCCTTTGGGAAGGATGAGCGCGACGTACGTCCGGAGGTCGGATGGTTTAGGATGAGGTAGCACCGGCTGCCCCTCTTTTCGCCCGCCTCCGCTTCGTGCGCAGGCGGGTTTTTTTGTGCCCCTCGCCTCCGCTCGTTTCCTCGGTATTCCCTGATCTGGTAACGCCCGTTCGGAAAAAATCCGCGCTCGGTGTCCTGGGAGAGGTATGCCCTTTTGTTACACACGATCTACTCCGCTCATGTCTTCAACCCACCCCACTTCCCCCATCACTCACCTGAACTCAACCTCTCAATCATGATCAACGGAACGACTCTTCTCAACCGTGGCTGGCCGGCTGGCCCGCTCATCGGCGACGCGCTGCGGTTGGTGAAAACACTCAAACGCGACGGCTGGAACGAGCCAGACCTGCTTGCCCTGCTGGATGCCGCGTGGTCCGCACCCGACGCTCTAACGGCAGACAGCCCGGCCTTTGCTTTGGCCGAAGTCATTCGCGATGTACAGCGGCCGGCACCGCCCGTGCCCGTACTCCGTGACACGCCGCTCGACGCCCCAGTGTGGGGCCGGGAGATTATCGACGAAGGTGCGCTCGATCAACTGAACCGGGCGATGCGGCTTCCAGTGACGGCCGGCGGAGCGCTCATGCCCGACGCACACATCGGCTACGGCATCCCCATCGGGGGCGTCGTGGCGATGGAAGGGGCCGTCGCGCCCTACATGGTGGGCGTTGACATCGCCTGCCGGATGATGCTCAGCGTCTTCCCAGCGCCGGCATCGGACGTGTTCGGCCATGTCTCGCGGACGGATTCGCTGGCCCGGGTACTCAAAGACGAGACGCGGTTCGGTATCGGAGCCAAGTTCGGGCTGTACGAGCGGCGCACGCACGACGTGCTCGACGACCCGGACTGGGACGCAACGAAACAGCTTCGGGGTCTCAAAGACAAGGCACATGCTCAACTCGGCACCAGCGGCACGGGCAACCACTTTGTGGATGCCGGCCCGTTGAGCGTCGGGGACGCCGGTGCGGCAGCGCTTGGCATCGAGCCGGGGACGTACCTCGCCGTGCTCACGCACTCGGGCAGCCGGGGCGTGGGGGCGACGATTGCGAACACGTTTTCGCGCCTTGCCCGTGAGGTCACGCCGCTGCCAAGAGGCTACGAAGCCCTCGCTTGGCTCCCGCTCGACCATCCCGCTGGAGCCGAGTACTGGACGAGCATGAACCTGGCCGGCCGGTACGCCTCGGCGTGTCATCATGTTATTCACCGGCACATCGCGAAGCGGTTGGGCGAGCGCCCGATCGCCCAGGTGGAGAACCACCACAACTTTGCGTGGCTGGAGACCTGGCAAGAGCGCGACGTGGTGGTGCACCGGAAAGGTGCGACGCCGGCTCACGCGGGCGTCCTCGGCATCGTGCCGGGCTCGCAAGGGCATCCGTCGTACGTCGTCCGCGGCCTGGGCTCGGAGCGCTCGATCCACAGCGCGAGCCACGGAGCCGGCCGGCAGATGAGCCGGAAGCGCGCCATCCACACGATCCCTAAGGCCGAACGCGATGCGTGGCTGCGGGAGCGTGGTGTCACCCTGCTCGCTGGCGGCCTCGACGAGGCTCCGCAAGCCTACAAAGACATCAACGAGGTCCTTGCCCTCCAGACGGACCTCATTGAACCCATCGCCCAATTCACGCCGAAGCTGGTGTTGATGGCCGGCGATGGCAAAAGCGAAGGATGAGGAGGCCGCTTCGTAGCGCGGTACGGCCTGCGAAGCGGCCCTCCCCAAGGCATCATGACCCAGACTGACATCGACTTCATCCGCACCTGCCTCGGCACCGAGCGGACGCTGTTCTACTACTTCAAGGACCGCTACGCCTTCCAGCTCCTCGGCTATGCCGCTGGAGCCGGCCAGCGGGTCCATGCGCTCCGGCGGTCGGCGGTGGGCCGGCTGCTCGACAAGCCGCTCGTCAAGCGATGGCTCGCTGGGCAGCCGGCGGGCGTCGTGCAGCGCGACCGGCTCGATGCGTTCTGGCCCGTGGAGCCGATGCTCTACCGGCTGACGTTGGGGCAATGGGGCGATGGGGACACGCGCGAGTGGGCCTGGGACCAAGTGACCCGGCCCGAACCAAACTTGGTCTTGCAGCTCAACTTCTCGAACCAGCACAACCACCAGTTCCGCACCCTCACCGGGGACAATCCGTTGGACGAGCAAGGGTACGGGCATCCCGTATCCGAGAAGCACTGCACCCTCGCGTGGTCTCGGCTCGACGTGGACCTGGAGACCGGCGAAGCACTCATCGAAGAAGTCCAGTCCGACTGGATCAGCGAGATCGAGGAGACGCTCGCCTACTTCGACCGCCGGCTCCGTGAGGCCTACGGATGGACGCCGGCAAAACACGCCGGCTGGCGGCGCTACGTGGAAACGGTCCTCCGCCGGCACAAAGCCGTGTGGGCCGAGGCGCTACTCTCGGCAACGCTGCACCTGCTGATCGACGAGTTGGGCATCCACCGCATCTACTTTCACACCGACGCCGGCGGCCGGCAGCTCAAGCCCATGGCGAATCCTCCGCGCTCGCTCTACAGCCGGCTGCCCCGCCGCTTCTGCTTTACCGAGACCGAAACCGCCCCCACGTTTCTGCGCTCGACGCGGCACCGCCGGCTCCGCCAACGCCTCCGCGGTGCCCGGTTTTTCGTCTCGACCCCGGTACCGGTGTAGGGGACATGGCATGTCCGGTACATCGAACGCTTCTTGCGCGATACGCTCTATTCAAGAGCCCAGAACGCTAATTCTGGGCAAGAACGTGCTTCTGATGTAGGGGACATGCCATGTCCGGTACATGGCATGTCCCCTACATCGAATCAATCGACCATGAACACTGCGTTGCCGAACAGCAACTTGCCTTCGTACCAGAAGCCGCGAAAGAGAGGGTTGTCGATCATGTAGATGACGTGGCCGCGGCCAAGGTCCTGGACGCCGAAGACAAGCGTGTCGTCGAGGTCGTCGAAGACTTTGCTGCCGGTGAAACCGCTACGGTAAGCGTCGGGGCGGAGGACGCCGACGTTCCACCCGCCGTCGAGAAACGCGAAGTCTCGGGTGCTGCGCTTCAAGGTGAAGTACGTCTCGCCGTACCCGTACGCGAGTGGGTGCGTGGGGTCAAGATCAACAGCGTAGATGCTGCCGGGGATGCGCTCGGTGATGCGCCGGCGCTCGCGGTCGCCGTAGGAGACGAGCAGATCTTCTGGGTCTTCGTCCTCAGCCTCGGCTTCGCGGGGTTTGCGGCGAAGCTGAAATCCGTCCATGCCGGCGAGGAAGCTTGCCGCGCCTTCAATCGCGATGAGCCGGCCGCCGTCGCGGATCCATCCGCGGAGTTCTTCCAGTACGGGCGCTTCGAGAATCCCCCCGTACGCCCCCGACGGCAGAACAATCACATCGTAGTCGTCGAGGTCGACGTTGTCGATGCGGTCGGGCTCGATCAAGGTGACGGGATAGCCGATCTGCTGGTCAAAGTAGTGCCAGACTTCGCCAGTGGCATTCGAACTCACGCCCTGGCCAGCGAGAAGCAGCACGTTCGGGGCGTCCAGGAATCGAACATCCGACGAGCCAAAATCGGCCCCCTCGGTCACAAAACCGGTGGCTACCGGGCGCACGAGTTGCCCCGTCTGCGCTGCGGCTTCGGAGATGGCTGCATCGAACCGGTCTTCCAGAGCCGCATTGTCGGCGCGGAGAGCGATGATGGAGCCGGCTGGGTAGCGGTTGCCCTCCACCTCGAACGGCCGCTCGGCGTACCGAACGCGCACGTGGTGGCGGAGCAGCGTCGTGAGCGTCTGGAGAGCGTCGAAGCTGTCCCACGCAAAGGCGTACGCGTACGGCGGCGCATCCGCCGGTAAGGCCTGTTCCCTCTCGGGCAACGCGCGGACGACGGGGTCGATGCGGTCGGTCAACGCGTAGGCTTCAAGCCCGTAAGCGTACGGCAGAGCCCAGGCCGTAATGTCGTAGGTCAGCGAGTCGGCGAGTTGGGCTTCCGGTTCAAACAGCACCCGCGCCAACACGCCCTTCGGCTGATACATGCTCACCACGAGGTCGCCGGGCTCGACGGTCACATCGCGCAGCATCGCGCGCCCGTAATCGAACCCGGTGAGCCGGCGCTGGCGGTCGGCATAGCCAAATTGAATGCGTTGGCGGGCGAGATAGAATCGCAGCGTATCGAGCTTCGCACGCGAGTTCGTGGCCTTGACGACAAACGTGCGGTACGGGCCTTCGGGCCGGTTCTCCGCGTCGTCGAAGTATTGCTCGAACTCGGCGACTACGCGTTCAGCGTCGGCCGAGGTCGCCTCGACGGTCGACAAGCCGGTGGTGTGGTGATGCAGGATGCGATCCGCAAGGGTGAGCGTGTCGCCGATGGCCGTGATGAT
>JBCDHV010000269.1:0-5775 GCA_038749615.1 Bacteroidota bacterium | reverse complement strand
CCAACAGCTTGCAAGGCCTCGGCCGCAGCGATGGACGATCCCCCCGTCGAGATCAAATCCTCGATCACAACGGCTCGCTGGCCGGCTACTACCCGTCCCTCGATCTGGTTTTCGCGGCCATGCGCCTTGGCTTTCGAGCGGACGTACGCCATCGGCAGATCCAACGCTTCGGCCACCCAGGCGGCATGCGGAATGCCGGCCGTCGCGGTCCCGACAATGACATCCGGCAGGACACCTGCACTCCGAATCAGCTGGACGAATCCGTCCCGGATGAGACGCCTGACATCCGGATACGCGAGCGTAACTCGGTTGTCACAATACACCGGAGACCGGAGGCCAGACGCCCAGGTGAAGGGATCTGCGGGCGAAAAAGAGACCGCTTCGATGCGGAGAAGCGCGGCAGCAATCTGCTCGGCGTGTTGCGTGTTCACTGGATCCGTCCGTATGGGTTGGCAGGGGTAGGATGTGCGAATGGCCTGCCGGCACCAAGGTACACGTCAAGGCACACGTTAAGCCGCCTGTTGAGTCCGCTTCATGAAGTACTGAATGCCCGTCCACGCCGTTAGCCCAACGACCACGAGCATGAGCACCAGCGTAAAGGGACTGTATAGAACCGCAGAGGAGAGATCTCGGATGAGATCGACCTTCGGCCACTTCACAAGGACCAGGAAGGTCATCACGTAGATCAGAAAGACGAACTGTACGGTCGTCTTTGCCTTGGCGAGATCGAGCGTGGTGACGGACTGCCCTTTGAGTTCACTCGCTGTTCGGAGCACAGTGATGACCACGTCCCGGACAACGATTACGATGACGGCCCACCACGGTATCCACTGCGGTTCAGCCATGACCAGCGGCAGCACGATGAACGCACCGAGGACGAGCACCTTGTCTGCCAAGGGGTCGAGAAATTGCCCAATCCGCGAGCCGGCGTTGTATTTCCGGGCCAGCTTCCCATCCCAGTAATCGGAGATGGCGAGGAGCAGGAACAGTAGAAGGCCGACGAGATGAGACACAAACGTATTCCGCACCATGCACCATAGGTACACAGGCGTGAGCGCGATGCGTGCGACCGTAAGACTGTTCGGGAGGTGGCGCTTCATAGAGAGCGAATCGAAATCCGAATATAGGGGCCAGGGCACGTCTGGCGGATGGAGGATTCTTGATTTGGCCAACGGTTGCCCCTCACCTCTCCCCCTTCTCGTGTGTTTTTGCCTCCTCCCAGAGGCTGTCCATTTCGTCCAACGTAGCATCTGCCGGCTGCCGGCCTTGTTCAGCCAAACGAGCCTCGATGTGTCCAAACCGCCTGGTAAAACGGTCGTTTGTGCCACGGAGTGCATCCTCGGGCACCAGGCCTGAGAGCCGGCCATAGTTGACGAGCGCGAACAGCACGTCCCCCATTTCGTGTTTCTTTTCAGCCTGAGAGCCGGATGCCATGGCGCTGCGAAACTCCGCCATTTCTTCCGCTACCTTGCCCCATGCCGACTCCGCATCCGGGAAGTCGAACCCCACGCCGGCGACTTTCTCCTGAATCCGATGCGCCCGTAGCAGAGCGGGTAGCTGTTTCGGAACGCCAGAGAGAACAGGTTTGGGCGCGCCACCGCCTTCCGTACGCTTGATCTGCTCCCAGTTGGTCAACACGTCGCCGGCAGAGCCCACCTGCTCGTCTCCGTACACATGCGGGTGCCGGTGCACCAATTTTGCGAGTTCACGCTCAATGACCTCTTGGCTCGTGAACGTACCGTCCGTTTCGGCAATATCGCCGTGGAACAGCACGTGCAAGAGCAGATCGCCGAGTTCGTTGCGGAGCGCAAGGATGTCCCCTTCGTCGATTGCCTCAACCGCTTCGTAGACCTCCTCGATCATTAGATGCTTGACCGATTCGTGCGTCTGCTCCCGGTCCCACGGGCAATCTTTCCGGAGCCGGCGCACGACACCCACAAAGCGCCGAAACGAATCGATCAGTTCTTCTTCCACGCCGGCGGCGTCTTCTTCGATTTGCCGGCGGATGTCGGCGGAGAACGGCGAACCGGGCATGCGGCCTAGCGATCGTTGAGGTATATGTGAGGATTTGACTTAAGCTCTTGTCTTCGCACCAGCTGAAATATGTGTAATTTGTGTGCGAAATTTTCTGATCTGATGGAAAATATACGTTGGTATGTGTTTATTACGTGTGGCAGGATTGAATTCGCGCCCCGATTTCGAGGTTACGAAAATCGGTGCGGTTCGTTCTGATACCCACAGGCCAAGCCGGACTACGGCAGAGGCCGTAGGCCGGTGGAATCATGTAACCTGAGGCAGCAGCTCCGGCTGTCTTGCTTCGACAACGAGAGTATACCTTCATGGCACGCAGCGTCAACAAGGCGATCATCATTGGCAACCTCGGGGCCGATCCCGAACTCCGTTACACGGGCAGCGGCACCGCCGTTTGCAACATGCGGATCGCGACGAACGAGTCGTACAAAGACTCGAACGGCGATCTCGTCGAGAAAACGGAGTGGCACAACGTGGTCGCCTGGGGCCGGCTCGCAGAAATCTGCGGCGAGTACCTGAAGAAAGGCCGCCAAGCCTACTTCGAGGGCAACCTCCAGACTCGCCAGTTCGAGGATCGCGACGGCAACACACGCTACACCACGGAAATCAAAGTCCGCGAGATGCTCCTGCTGAGCGGGCAAGGCGATATGGGTGGCGGAGGCGGTGGCTACAGCAGCAACCGAGGCGGTGGGGGCGGCCAGCAGTCGCGCCGGCTGCAGCAGCAACGCTCACAACCCCAGCGTCAGCAACAATCGTCGGATGTCTTCCAGCCGGATGACGACTTGCCGTTCTAGGCTTCGCTAGCTAGCAAAGAAAACGGCCACCCCTGAGTGATGGAGTGGCCGTTTTTTCATGCTTGGCCAACCTAT
Organism: Bacteroidota bacterium; assembly: GCA_038749615.1. Classification (GTDB taxonomy): domain Bacteria; phylum Bacteroidota; class Rhodothermia; order Rhodothermales; family DATKEJ01; genus JBCDHV01. Next base: position 2,875 of record JBCDHV010000269.1, on the reverse strand, counting down.
TGGATCACATTGCCTGGCACCGCGGGCGCGGGGCGTACGGGGGCTCGAATGGCCGGAGGCGGCTTCCGTCTGTCAAAGTACACGGTCCGTCGGTCTAGACGGGACCCCAGCATGCCGGCCACTACGGAGACGACGACGGTCAGCCCTGCAAAGGAAACGAGTGCAGCTCCCCCAGCAGCGCATATGGCCCCTTCGCAGTTCTGGTGGTCCTTGTAGCCGATTGCCGTGAGGGTGCCTCCTGCAATAAGTGGCATAAGAAAGGCCCCGCTCGCGCCGCTTCCTTCTCGTTTCCAGATCCGCTGAACCTTGTCGAAAGCCATGGTCTCCGTGCGGGACGACCGCTCGTATCGGACAGAATCGGGAGCCAGGACAACGTTCTGTGCCTGGATCGAAAAGGGCGAGTTGACATGCCGGATGGCCACCTCTTCTCCCTCCAGCGCGCGGTTGATCTCCTCCAACGAGTTGTTCGTGTCCTGTATGTAGCGGGTGGGCGTACAGCCAGAACTGAGAACGAGTAGGGCAAGCAGGCTGAGCAACTTCATTTGTAGGACAGTTGGCGTACACATTCTGCTAAACGCGGCGATCTACCGAAGGATGTCAGTGGGAACCGCAGGTGTGCGATGCAACGGCACTCGAAGTTCAGGAGGGGGCCTGGTTCTATCGAAGTAAACGGTTTTGAGATCGCGGCGTGCACCAATGGCACCACTTGTCAGCGAGACAATCGCCGTCAGGCCGGCTAGGAGAACAATCGCAGCCTTCTCGAACCCGCACAGGGGTCCTACACAGTTCTGCATGTCAGTGTAAGCCCAAGCCGTAAGGGCCGTCCCAGGCAGGAAGGGAATGAGGAAACCTACCTTTTGGCCCTTTCCTTCCCGCTCCGAAATCCTGTCGACTTTTTTTAGAGCAATCGCTTCGTAGCCTCCCGCCCGCTCAAAACGAACGGAGTCCGCACCGATCACGACGTTCCGTGCCTGAACCCTGAAAAGGGCATCCTCGTGAGTGATACTCACCTCGCGGCCTTCGAGAGCCCGGTTGATGCCATCCAGGGAATTGGTGGAGTCCTGAACGTAGCGCGTGGGCGTACAACCAGAGCAGACGATCACAACTACTGCAATACCGAATAGCCTAGTCATTGCTAGCGTAAGGTGGAGCTACTGAAGTGACACGGCGGGGCGTTTGAAGCACCAAAACGCTAATCTTCTGCTCGATACTCGTCTAACCGGAACGTAGCCTGGACGGACAGGCGCTCGTGAGGGAGCGCGGCACGGTCAATTCCTCTGGAACAATCGACGTTTAGGAAGACGTCCGCGGTGCGGGCTTCGAGTTCAATCTCCACAGTCCCAACCAGCACGTCTCCTTCCTCAGTGAGATCGAGTGTACCGGAAGTCGCCGTGTAGAAATTGGCGGTACACGGATACGTGGACAGGCCATAGGTGGCCGCGAAGGTATTTTCGATCCGGCCCGGATCGTTGCCGTCTTGGACCCACCCGTCTGCCGAACCAAGCTGGTACCTTCCGAGGGCCGGCTCCTCTCTGGGAAACGAGACACAGAAGAACTCATCTGAGCCGTCGACCCCACAAATGGAGTTCGCGACCGTCTGCACCTGATTGGGACGTTCTCCGTCCGTGCGTGCATATTCGAGTTCAGCGAGCCAGCCAACCGACGACAGTTCCGGAGACACCGTCACGCCAATCTCTCCATCATTGACCGTAGCTAGACGCGCGGTGGGGTTTTCTTCAGGATCAGGTTCAAATGGTTCGTTGGAAGGATCTACACTGTCGCAGCCGGAAACGAGGAAGAGCACTGCACAGAGAATGCTAAATCGGGAAAGGAGTAAGTACATAGGTTGAGGTTGGTTGATGTGGATGAGGGTGTGAGATGGGGCTGACGGGCAGCGTAAAAAGCAGAGTTGAACCACCTTGGCCTCACTCGGTATACAAGTCAACTTCCTGCCATGATGAACCCCACCTCGTTCCCGACGCTTGGCATCCTCGGAGCCGGCCAGTTAGGCCGCATGACGGCGCTCGCAGCGATGCGTCTCGGCGTCCACGTCCGGCTCCTCAGCAACACGAGCGGACATGCTTCCGCCGGCCTCGCCAATCTGACCGTCGGAGATTGGAGCGATCCGGAGGTGCTCGGTGCATTCGCTGAGGGCTGCGACGTCGTCACCTGCGAGAGCGAATGGGCACCCGTGAGCAAACTGGCAACACTCCGCCCCGGCCTCGCCGTGCGGCCTGGCCCTCGCACGCTAGAGATCATCCGCGACAAGGGCGTCCAGAAAAAGGTCCTCGCAGATGCCGGCCTGCCCATTCCAGCCTTTGCCCTCTGTGCCACCGCAGACGACGCCCACGCACGGGCCATGCGGTTCGGATATCCTGTGGTGCTCAAACGCCGGCGAGGGTCCTACGATGGGTATGGCAACGCAACCGTTCACGACGAGACGTCCCTGCGCGCGGCATGGAGCCGACTCGCTCAAGACGATGGCTTGCTAGTCGAGGAATTTGCGACGTTCTCGCGCGAGTTGGCGACGCTAGTTGCACGCCGGCCAGGAGGCGAGCACGTGGTCTACCCCGTGGTCTACACGGAGCAGCGTGACCACCGGTGTCATGCGGTCGTGGCTCCTTCAGGGCTTCCGCTCGCCGTCGAAGACGAGGCCAAGCACATGGCCCTAGCCGCGGTCGAGGCAGTCGGTGGTATCGGCATCACAGGCGTCGAGTTATTTGAAATGCCCGACGGGTCGTTGCTGGTCAACGAGTTGGCTCCTCGCCCCCACAACACCGGGCATTACAGCATTGAGGGCTGCCACACGTCGCAGTTCGAAAACCACGTTCGGGCTGTGCTCGACTGGCCGCTTGGGTCGCCTGATCTGCGTGTG
>JBCDHV010000268.1:0-5801 GCA_038749615.1 Bacteroidota bacterium | reverse complement strand
GCCTTTCCAAGCGTCGACCTCTTCCCCTTCGGCCGGCCAGACTCGCAGATCGACGTGCGCGACTTGTCGGTCCTGGCGCGCGCCCTTGTCAACCAACACTGGCCGGACGATTCCGCCATCGAGCCCACGTTCCACCCTTTCGCGAAACAGTCGCAGCAGGTGGGTGGGGTTCACGTCAGCGGGGATCGGCTCATTTTGCGCACTACGCACCCCGTGCGTGCCGTGCTCATCGCCTGGGCCGGCGGGGATCTGGCAACCTTTGACGGCTCAGATGGCCGCTGGGCAACTCTACACAACGGGGAGCGCAGTCTCGCGTACCACTTAGGAGAAGGAGTGCCCGCCGGCACCTACTCCTTCAGCGTGCAGACGAGCGGCGCGCAACCCGTCTCTGCCCTAGCCGTGCTCAACGACGAGTCTGTCGCACAACTTGGTATCCATCGAACACAAGCACGACCCGTTCAGCCTCATCCGAACCCGTACGTCTTATCCAGACATGACGTAGTCCAGACACACCCGAGTTGGGCCGGCGCAGAGGTCACGGATATGCTGGGCCGGCACGTCGGGCTTCTGGACAAGAGTGGGCAGTGGCGTCCAAGCGTGAGCCCAGGAGTCTACGTCATCCGAACCCTCGACGGGCAGACAGGGCGTCTCACAGTGCTCCGTTGAGAAGCTTTCACGGGCAAACGTCAACGGAGAATTAGGCGGAAGGCGAGTACGCCAAAACTCACCTGCGCGGTGCCGAGAGCAACGCCTGAGATCCGGTCGAAGCGCTCAATTTCGCTCCGGACGCTGGGATCCCCCGTGTCTTCGTACTCCCGGTAGAGCTCGTCAGCCTTGAACTTGTAGTGGATCGAAACGATGCCGGCACCGAGCGCCAAACCAGCCGCAGCAAGCTCTACCAGCCGGCTGTTTCGCTGCGGGCGCACAAGGCGAAGCTCCGGATCAACCGTCGTTGTGACTTCGAGGGGGTTGAGCAAGACCGTGTGCGTATTCCAGTCCGTGGCCCCCGTCGCGAGTTCCCCGGCCTCGAATCCTGGTTTTTCGATGGAGAGCGGCTGATCGAACGGTTGTGTCCTGTGAAGCACCAGCGGTGTTTCCCCGAGGTGAACGCGGCCGTCTTCCGTTGTGGCATACACGTTCGCTCCCTGAGGCATACTGTCGATTCGGTACCCGTACGGAACGTTGAGCCGAAGTGTCAGCGTGTCCCCAGGCTGCACGGAGACGGTTTCCTCGGGATTGCTGCCGTTCCATTGATCGACGAGTGCAGGCTCCAGACGAACCACCCGCGTGCCGGCGTCGACAGAAACGATCCGCCCCGGCTGTTTCGCGACGCGCACGCCATCAACCAGCACGTACGCCGAGGCCGCATTCGACTCAACCAGCAGATAACCAGCAGCCACCAACGATGTATCGCGTGGAGCCTGAGCCAGAAGCAAGGCCGGCAAAAAAATCAGGAGTGCTAGACTACTGCGCATCAGTACCCTCAACGGTCAGGTCGTTTTCCGGAGCCGGCTCGTCTTCCGTAGCCAGTACATCCTCTGGCGTTAAGTCAAACGCATACACATACTGCGGCTCGGACAGTACGATGAGCCGATCCTTGTACACCGTCGGGGCAGATTTGACACGGCCTTTCAGCTTCTCAGCCCATAACTCAGATCCCGTGGCCAAGTCGAGTGCGAAGAGCATGCGGCTCATCGTTCCGACGAACAGGACGTTTCCTACCACAAGCGGAGCGCTGGAAATATTCCCTTCCGTTTCGAAGCGCCAGAGTTCGGTGCCTGTCGCCGGATCGAGCCGGCGTAACGTGCCATCCGTGCCCCCAACCAACACGCCGGCCTCGTTTGCCGCCGGTGAGGCCACACGGGTAAGCGGATCGCCGAAGTCGTGCGTCCACCCTTTCGCACCCGTCTTGATGTCGAGCTCGACCAGCGTCCCACGCGTCGTGGGGACAAGCAGCGACTCACCGAGCAGAGCCGCGGTATTGTAAACGGGTGCCGAAAGGGTCTGCGCCCACCCCATCGAGCCGTCGTACAAGTCAAACGTACGGACCTCGCCGCTCGTGAACGCGACGGCAACCGTTCGCTCGCTGATCAAGACAGGAGCAGCCGCGACGGTGACTGGTGCTTCAGGCTCCCAGCGCCAGAACTCCTCGCCCGTCTCTTGATTGACGGCACGCACCACACCTTCAACGTCCGCGATGACCAGCCGGCCATCCTCCAGCAGCAAACTGGCTTTGACGGGTGCGCCTTTGATTTTCCACTGCGAACGGCCGCGGACCAAGTCATAAGCGTTGACAACGTGCCCTCCCCACGCGCTGGGAACGTACAGGTAATTCGATGTCAGGACCGGAGCCCCCTCGGCCACTTCAACGACCTTGCGGATGCCTTTGCGGCGTCCGGTCTCGGCCTCGATAGCGTGCACGTCGCCTTTGCGCGTGCTCACGATCACGAGACCATCAGCAGCAAGGGCAGAACCTGGGCCAAAGCCGGCACTCGCGTTGTACCGCCACGCCTGCCGGAGTGGGAATACGGCGGGGGCATCCACCGCCCGGCTTCTGCTCGTCGCACCCAGGTCAGTCGTCCAGGCAGCTTCGTCTAACCGGACGGGCTCGCGCAGGCGCAACGGCGTACAGGCCGAGGCAATCAGCGTTACGATGCAGAGCGCAGCGGCCCCGCCGTACCACCGGCTGTTGGAGTTCGTTGTGTGTCTCATTCTCCTCCCCTCCACTAGAAGTCCCATCCGAAGAAGAATTGCCCGAACCGCTCGTCATCCCAATCCTTCAACCCGTTGCTGAACCGGTAGCCGATGTCGTAGCGCAGTACGAGCCCCCCGAACATGTTCATCCGGAGCCCTATGCCGGCAGAGCCAATCGTGTCGCCGGTAAACAGCTCGGGCTCGCGGTCATTGTAGCCGAAGTTCCACGCATGGGCCGCGTCGAAGAACGCCGCACCCTTGAGGTTGACGATGCCGAACGGCGCGAGGATCGGGACGTAGCGGCCAGGGAAATCGACGATCGGAACACGTAATTCGTGGGAGGTGAACCACATTTTCCGGCCCCGCACGTCCCAGAACGGATAGCCGCGCAGGTCCCAGCTTCCCCCGAGGAAGAACAAGCGGGCTTCTCTACCCTGGTTCATCTGGAATTGCGCGCGCTGCGCAAACGTGACACTCGGGAGAGGCCGCCAGTATTTCCGCACGTCGGCCGACACCGTGTAGTAGGACACGTTCGAGAACCGGATGTCCGTCGTGTAGGCCAGCGTGAGATTGCCGCGCCAGCCCTCGATGGGCCCGTTGTAGTAGTACAGGGCGTTGTCGTGCACGAGGGAGACGCTGTTCGACAGCAACAGCGCCTGCCGGCGGAGATTGCGGAACGTGACTTCCTTATCGCTCCATGACAACGAGGTCCCCAGTTCCACGCGGCGGAACTTGGAAATCGGGTAGCTCATGGCTCCGTATCCGCCCCAAACCGTCTCGAAGAACAGAGGGAACGACGAATCGGCGAGCGGCTCCGTGATGTCGTATCGGAGACCTGCGTACCGGTAGATTCCGTACGAGGTGTTCGTCCGCCGGTTCAACTGGAGACGAGACACGGAAAAGTTTAATGTCTCTAGGAAGTCGCCCGACGCACGAGAGTTCGAGAACAACGTGAAGTAGTAGTAATCGTCCCCCATCATGTCTGAGAGGGCGATGAACGCGCCCCCTTGTGTCCCCCAGACGGGGTTCTGACTCAACTGGCTCTGGGCGATATCGAGTTGGTAGCGCTTCTTGTACTTGACCTGCTCATCGCCGGCCGACTGCCCACGCCGCTCGAACGCCCACGCCGAGCCCGTCGAGTCTACCCGGACTTTTTCCGTAGCTACCGGCTTGGTGCGCAAGCTATCCAGCCCTCCAAGTGTGCGCACGGAGAAGGAAAAGCCCTCCATGGCAGCAAACACCAGCCGGTCGTCCTCCGTCCACACAGGATCGTAGACGGCCGTCGTGAGCCGCGTCAGCCGGTGCATCGTACGCTCGGCATCTGGGCGAAGCGTGGCCGGCTCTGGATCAAGCGAGGCGATGGGATCGCTGGTACCTGCAAGGGCATCGGCCGCATCAATGATCCAGACGTCCTGGCCACTGTAGACCCCGCTCGAGTCTGGCCGGGTGCTCGTAAACACCACACGCTGACCATCTGGCGTCCAACTCGGCGACAGATCGTGATGGTCACCATAGGTGAGGTAGCGGACGTGCTGAGTCGACAGATCGTAGACGAACAAGTTATAGGCGTCTTCCTTGCCAACACTCGTGCGGTCTGACGAGAAAACGAGGTACCGCCCGTCGGGGCTCCAGCTCGGATCGCGGTCGTCGTAAAAATCATTCGTGAGCCGCTGCAGAACGCCCGTATCGCGGTCATACACGTGCAGATCGGTGAAGCCACTGGGCTCGATGGCCGTGAACGCGATTTTGCGGCCGTCCGGGCTCCAGGTCGGCGAGTAGACGGCCGTCAGATCGTCGAAGCTGTACGTCTCTGTGACCTCGTCGGCTTCGATGTCGTACACATGGATCACATCACGCTCGCCGCTCTGGGTCACGAACGCGAGTTGGCCCTGCTCCGACACCGACATCCGGCTCTCGAACAGGTGAAAGGCCTCGAACCGTGAGCTCCTCTCGCCAGGGATCAACACCCGGGGATCGCCAATGGGCCGGTAGAGTGAATCGACCGGGACGCTGAAGACGTTGCTGTATCCGGTACGGTTGCCCACGAAGAGCACCGAGCGCTCGCCGGCTTCGTTGCGATACACCGCCGGCTTCGAGCTAAATCCTCTGGCCGAAATGCCGCCGGCAATCAGCGAAGGCGTCGCCGCTCCGTCTAGTGAGGGGTAATACTGCGCACGCACCCACTTATCCCACCGCGTCGATATGTCCTGGAAACGCTCGTGCAGCGTCACCTCCATCACCTTCCGGAAATCGCGGTCTTGCCAGGCGTTCTCGATCAAGTCCAGGAGTTTTTCCTCGCCATACGTCTCCGCGATGAACCGGCAGACGGCTTCCCCCTGCTTGTACATCAGATACGTCCCGCTGATGCGCAGCATGTCCGCGAGCGGGACGAGAAAGTTTGAGGCCACGGCATCTCGCATGACCATTTCATGCTGATAATCGGCCGTGCCAGACCAATACTCGGCAATCCCTTCCGTAAACCACAGAGGCAGGAAGCGATCTACGGGCTTCCGGTGATCCCGCATGACGCGCAGGATTTTCGAGTAGGTGAACACGTGCACCAGCTCATGCCGGATCACGCGCCGGAACCGGTGCAAATTCCCATTCGCCGGCACCACGACGCGCCCTTTCAGGAACTCGAAAAACCCACCAACCCCGTCTGGGATGAACCCAGGCGTCACGTTGGTCTGCTTGAAGTGCAGATTCGACGAGTAGAAAATGAGCGGTACTCGGTGGTTCAACGAGAGATCGAAGCGATGCTCCAATTCGGTGTAGACCTCTTCGGCAAAGCCGGCCCCCATCTCTGCGAGCTCGCGCATTTCAGGGTAGTGGTAGACATCGAAATGCTCGGTCTTGAGGATTTCCCACTCGAAATTCTCGTACTGGATCTTGTTGCGGCCGAAGTGATAGCCGTATTGCGCGTGCGCAACGCCGGCAATCCAGAGCACTACAAACGGCACGAGCCAACGTCGGCACATGTCCTCTTCTCCCTGTGGTGTGATGTGGTGTGGTGACGAAGGAACTCCGTGGTGGGTCAGCCGCCCGCAACGCCTAGAATGTCACGAGAAGCCCAATGCCGTCAAATCTCGCCCGGGGTGGTGCAGCGG
>JBCDHV010000267.1:0-5806 GCA_038749615.1 Bacteroidota bacterium | reverse complement strand
GAGCGTCCTGTCTAACCACCCAACCGTCCTATGTCGAACATCTGGGAGCGGATACGCGATTGGGTTGTCCTGCTGGGGCTCATTGTTACGTCTATCGTGACGATGGTGAATTTTAATGGGCAGCTCCTTCGCTCGCTTCGTGCCGGCGCGCTCCAGGTGACGGCACGGGTGGAGCAAAACTTCGCATGGGCCGGCAATTATCTGCGCGCGCTCGACGAAAACGATGAGTTGCGCGCCAACAACGTCGACCTGTCTAGCCAACTCGCTCGCCTCCGCCAAGCCGATCAGGAGAATGTCCGGCTCCGCAATCTCCTCGCACTCCGTGATACAACGGATGGCCAGCTGCTCACGACGCGCATCCTCTCCAAAGACGTCACGCAGCAACGCAATTTCCTGACGCTCGATGCCGGCGCCGAGGACGGCGTCGAAGAAGGCATGGCCGTCGTGGACGACGAGGGGATCATCGGCAAGGTGGTGCTCACGAGCCGGCGGTATGCCGTCGTGCAGAGTTACCTCAACACGGACTTCCGCGTGCCGGCACGCATTCAGGACGTCGGCACGGACGGCATCATCAGCTGGGACGGCGTCGACCGGATGCGGCTCCTGCTGAATTTTGTCCCGAAGACCGAGCCTGTGGTCCCCGGGCAGGAAATCGTGACCTACGGCAGTCTCACATTCCCGGACGGCTACGTCGTCGGTACCGTGGACACGGCGTTCGCCAACGAGGGCCGCAACGACTTCCAGATCTACCTCACGCCGGCCACCCCGATTGGCCGGGCTGATTACGTCTTCGTCATCCTCGCCAAGCCGGACCCGGTAATCGAGGAACTGATGGAGGTAGCGAGTCAGCAGTAGGCTGGCTCGTGGTTGGGCGGGACGCTCGCACACTCGCTGTGGCTGGGCGGGGACTAGCTGGGCTGCACGCCGGCACAAACCCAGCACAGCGCCCCGCCGAGCACGACCTCGCCGCTCTTCGACTACCACTCGGCCAAAGGCAATCCAGCTCCCACGCCGCAGCCGCACTCGGAGTAGACCAGCCCCCACAGAGCGTCGTGGTCTCTTGCCTCAGCGGCCTCACCATGCGAGCCCCTCACCGGCCGTTCACCCGGCTCCAGAGCAGCGCGTCCTCCACCGTTACCAACCCATCGAGGTTGAAATCGGCGACGGCGTAGACCGGCACGCCCGGCGGGCGCGGCACGAGGTACTCGGCCGTGATCGCGCGTGCGGTAACCTCATCAAGGTCGGGCCCACGGCCGGCCCATAGCGCGAAGACGCCAGGTGCAACCTCAGCCTGGGCGTTGGTGCCGTAGGCGGCACCGGCGTTCCGAAAATCAATGACCGGGCTTGAGCTAGTGCTCGGCACAGCGGTCATAACGGGCATGTGGTTGCGGTGCCGGATGCCGACGTAATACGGGCCGGCCGGCAGAGCGCTGAAGGTGAGGTCATTGATCGCATCAGTGGACTTGACCTGGCCATTCTGGAGCAGCAGACCGGGCTTCGTCGCTACCACCTGCACAGTCTCGGGAGACGAGCCCACGTAGACCTCGACGATGACCCAATCGACGACGTTGTTGTCGGTGAAGACCGTCGAGTTGCGAGGGCTAACGTACGCACCGAGTTCGTATGGATCGGCTAGGGGGAGCACGTCTTGCGCGGTGAGATCCGTGCGGTTGTCGACTCCGTCGAAGGCCCCCTGAAGCAGGAGTGAAACCTGAACGGACAAGGCACTGCTGCCGGCCAGCACGCGCGCGTTCGGGCCCATCTCACTCGTCATGGGGCCGTCAAGACCGTCGACCGTCCCCATCGTCATGGCTGTGAGGTATTCGCCGGGCTTGAGCGAGTCGGTCGGGACCAAAAGTCCGTTGCTGAACGGGCCGGTACCAAGAAATCGGAAGTCTCCCGAAGCAATGTAGCGGCCCTCGCCGTATCCATCCGGATGGGCCGATGGCATTGTGTCTGGCGTCGGGGTGGCGTAGATGGATACCTCGTACGAACCAGACTGCACGTCCAGGTCAAAGTTGACAACCGTCATCGGCCCGAACCCAGGCGTCACGTCTTCGAGCACGGGATGATTCAGGACCCCTGTGCCACTGGGGCTCGTCAGGTCTTGGTCGCCTGGGTCGTTCTCCGATACCCCATTTTCGCGTATGTCTATGGGCGCGTTGCCATTCGACGTGAAGGTGTTTTTGCTCGCATCGAACGCGGTGACATTAGACCCGACGATGATGCCTGAAAAGCCGTTGTATCCGATGGAATTGCCCGTGATCGTCGCGCGCTCGCCTTGCAGTCGGATCCCATCGAGGCGGTTGCCGAGCGGCCCGATCTCGGCTTGCGTGACCCCGCCCCCGCCGGCTTTACCGATGACGTTGCCCGTCACGACGACATCGTTAGACGTGATTAGCATACCTGATCCTGCGTTCCCAGCAATGACGTTGTTCTCTACCCGAGTGTTGTCGGCACTGATGTTGACAGCAGTACTCCCGTTCGGAATGGCGCGGAGCCCGGAGGCGTCTAGCCCGATCACGTTGCTGCGCAGCACGCTACCGGGCGTTTGTAAGGCGGACTGGAAGCGTCGGCCGACCTCTATGCCATCCTGCGTCTGGCCTGAGATGCGGTTGCCCACAACGGTGCCTTTGCTGCCATACAGCTGAATGCCTACTGTATTTCCAACGCTCGTCTCGGCCCCTCCCTCCGGCGTGTAGGCCCCGATCACGTTGCCGCCGATCTCTATCACGTCTGGGACCTCCTCGGCCAGGATACCAGCTTCGGAATGCCCTACGATGAGGTTTCCGAGCGTAGGGTCAGCGATGGAGCCAATGGTACCCGTTGCACCGCGGTAGATGAGCACGCCGTATTTCCCATTTCCACTCAACAGAGTCAGGGTAGGGTCGACCGCTGCCGGCACCGGCTCAACCGCACCAATCCGGCTTCGCTGGATCGTTACCTGGCTCCCTCCTTGCGCCAAAACGCCGCGATCGGAGTTGCCGGCAATCCAGCTCTCGTCAACGAACACGGCCGAATTGTCATCCAGCTGCACCCCATTGCGTTGTGGCACAGCGAAATAGCCTGTCGCGTTTCGAGAATAGCCGATGCGGGTCTGCGAAATACTGACAATGCTTCCATCCTCGGCCCGCACGCCGTCGCCATAAACGGTATTAAACGCGCCACTGCTGTCGCCAATCCAACTCTCCTCGACGATCCCGGATGCGCTGCGGAAGAAGATGCCCACCCCCTGCCGCTGCGTCCCTCCACCCGAGGCGCCGTACTGAGCGTTCAACCCTACCAGGCTCCCCGTAATTCTCGCATCGGTTCCGGCAACAAAAATGGCCCCTGTTTCATTGCTTGCGGATGCCGCCACGACGCGGTCGACGTCAGTTGGCCCCTCAATGTCGAGCCCAATGACCTGCCCGGTGCCTCTCGTTACCCCATCTGCTTTGAAGCTGAAATAACTGCAGGAGACGTTATTTCGGTTCTGAGCCGTGGGCACTGGCGCCGCGCCCGAGAAAATGGCTCCAGGAGCATCGAAGCTATGAATCGCGATACCTCGCAAGCTTGCCTGCGGAGCGGTGAACTCAAGGCCGGGGGAACGGACACTCATGGCACCGCCGTTGAGTTCGATTCGGATATCGTGACCGTCGAGCGTGCTCACGCCCGGCGAGGCCCATTCCAGCGTGCCGCAGTGCGCGCCAGCCTGTGTTGAGCCGTCGATGGTGACATTCACCCGGGTAATTGAGGGGAGCGGGTTTGTGGGAGAGATGACGTAGATGCCCGAAGTCTCACCTGTGAGCCCAAACTCAATCCGCACTTCGCCGGACCCAGGCGTTGCGTTGGCTTCCTCAATGGCCGCACGAAAGGAGCACTTGGCCGGTCCGAAGAACTCATTTGTGGCGCAGATGCCGTCTCCTGGTACCGCATCGGCATCATACGGGCTCAAGGCCTGCACAGAGTTGACGGTAAATACCGCAGTCTGCGCTGTGGCCAGGGAAGGGAGCAACAGCAGGAACGTAAGGAGAACGCGCATCGGTGGGAGCGGTTAGGGTGGGGGTTGATCCTTGCAGACGGTTGGCCCGATTTCGGACGCGGTCCAACTCGTTCTATCAAGCAGTACCCAAAACCCCAGCCGAGTTGATCATCATTCCCACGCACACTGGACATTCTCTGCATCCGAGGTACCTTCACCGTGCGCCGGCACAAATCCAGCACAACACCCCGCCGAGCACAACCTCGCCCCTCTTCGACCACCACTCGGCCAAAGGCAACCCAGGTCCCACACCGCAGCCGCACTCGGAGCAGACCAGCCCCCACAGAGCGTCGTGGTCTCCGGCATCCACGCTCTCCTGAGAGCCAAGACCACCCCCAGCAGCCGGCCGCCGGGACGGATCACGGCGCCAGGACCGATCGGCCGTTGGCCTCCACCCATTTCAGCACGTCCGACACGTCCACCGCACCGTCGAGATTGAAATCGGCGACCCGGTAGCCCGGTTGGCCGGCTTGAGCCAAATACCCATTCTGCGTGATCGACACGGCCGTGACCTCTTCGGCACTCTCCACTGCGCCGGCAATCATCGCGAATTCCCCGGAGGCCACTTCGATCTGGGCGTTCGTGCCGAAGGCTGCGCCGGCCTGCGTGAAGTCGTAGCTCGCCGAGGAGAAGGAGACCGTCAAGGCCGTTGCAGAAAAGACCGGCAGATGGTTTCGGTGCTGAATCCCGACGTAGTACGGTCCAGCCGGCAGGTTGTCGAAGAGGAGGACGTTGCCTTCTTCATCTCGGACTTGGCCAGCCTGGTTGACGAGCGCCGGCTTCGACGAGATCAACGTTGCGGTTTCGGGCGTCGAGCCGGCGTAGAGATCGACCTGCACCCAATCCGTGATGTCGTTGTCCTCAAAGTAGTCTGAGCTTCCGCCGGCTGCCGCGGAGCCGTACTGGTCGACGGCCACCCCGAACCCGTAGGGATCGGCTGCGGGAATCGACCCGGAGGCCGCTAGGCCGAGCGCGTGATCGGCCCCGTCGAACGCGCCGTGAAGCCAGACCAACAGGTCCAAGCTGAAGAATGTATTGCCTACAATAGGCTGCACGTTTTCCGCGAACTCACTGGTTTCGAGATTGCCTGCGCCGGCTTCGAACCGGGTTGCCGTAGCCGTGAGCCAGACATCTGAGGTCAGCTCGCTGGAGTTGACGTTGAACGTCCCGAAGTAGGGGGACGCCAAGACGTTGACAGTCTGGGAGACCACCAGGGTGCCTTCTCCGTGACCCGACGGGTCAGGCCCGCTCGTTTTATAGAGTTCGATCAGGTAATCCCCCGCCGGCACATCCAGATCGTAAAACACCTGCGTCGCCAGGCCGGAGCTGACGTTCGGTGCAGACAACCGGGGAAAGTTGAGCAAGGCGTTGCCGCCCGTGTCACTGTCGCCCGTGTCGTTTGCCGTGACCCCATCCGGCGTGGTACCGAACGTGCCGTTGAGATCAATCGCCAGGCCGGCGTTGGCCTCGAAGACGTTGTCACTGATGGCAGCTTGGGCGGTGTTGAGCACAAACACGCCAGGCCCTCCGTTCGAGCTTATCGTGTTGCCATCGATGTTGGTCGCTTCGCTCGCGTCGAAGGCGCGGTTGTTCGCGACCAGCACGCCGCCCTCCGTGTTTCCGAACGGGCTCAGTGCAGCAGACGTCACACCGCCGCCGTCGCTACCACCGATGGTATTTAGAGTCACGAACGACCCCAATCCGGTGATTTCAATGCCGTAGGTCCCGCTCCCGGAAACGAGGTTCTCCGACACGATCGCGCCTTCGCCGTCGAGTAGGATGCCG
>JBCDHV010000266.1:0-5826 GCA_038749615.1 Bacteroidota bacterium | reverse complement strand
GGTCTCCGCCGGCCAGCCAGACTTCCCATCTTGTCACCCACATCCCGCTGCGCTCAGGTGGATGAGTTGATCCGTGGGTAGGTAGATACGTAGAGAAGTTCGCTTCGCTCAGGTAGACAAAGTGAAACGGGGGACGGTTGAGACGTGAGGAACGAGCTGAATGGGGCTGCCTATTCGAACCGCTCTGCCTGGTCTCCGCCGGCCAGCCAGACTTCCCATCTTGTCACCCACCTCTCGCTTCGCTCACGTGGAAGCGTGGGTGGGTGGATAGGTAGATACGTGAGGAACGATCTGAATGGGGCTGGCTATTCGAACCGCTTTGTCTAGTCTCCGCCGGCCAGCCAGACTTCCCATCTTGTCCCCCACATCTCTACCTTTCCACATCTCTACCCATCCACGTGAGCCAAGCGAACCCCATCCCCGTGAGCCAAGCGAACCCCAATCTCCTCATCCTCTCCGATGGTGGGAATTACCACGTCCAGAAGTGGATGGCGGCGCTGGTGGCGGAGGGGCTTCGGGTGACGTTGGCGTCGTTTCATCCGTATCCGAAGCCGGTGCCAGGCGTCGAGTTCGTACCGATGACGCCGCCGGTGAACCTGCGCGGCCGGCTCGGGCTGGGCGATTTCCTGCTGGGCCGGCGCGAAGTCAACCGGGTGATCGAGGCCGTCCAGCCCGACGTGCTAATGGCGTCCTACGCGACGCACTACGGGTCGCTGGGGGCACGGAGTGGATTTCGGCCGCTGATCGTGCAGACGTGGACGATGGACTTGACGGTGTATCCGTTCAAAGGCTGGAAACGATGGCTGCTCCGGCCGTTGGTCCGGCACGCGCTCGGCACGGCCGACGTGGTCACGACAGACGGGCCAGGACTCGCTGCGGAGGGCCGGCGGCTCTGGCCAGGCGTTGCCGACAAACTCGTGCCGACCACCTGGGGTATCCGTCTCGCCGATTACGATCCCTCGCCGGCCGTCGAGGCTGAAGCGCGGGCGCAGTGGGACATCCCCGCCGGCGCGCCCGTCGTGCTGAGCCCCCGCGGGGTGTTCTGGTATTACCGCCCCGAAATCGTGCTGCCGGCCCTGCTGCAGATCATGGACGAGCGCCCGGACGCCTACGCCCTCGCCCTGACCGTCACGCAGGAGCGCACCGAGGCCGTCCAGGCTTTGCTCGATCAACTCGACGCCCACCCCCAAGGCCGCGTGGCCGACCGATTTCTTCAGGTTAGCGAGATGCGGGGCGCGTGGGCCATGGCCGATGTGTTCGTGAGTGCGCCCGTCTTCGATGGGATTTCCGAGGCCGTCCTCGAAGGCATGTACGCCGGCGGCATCCCCATCGTCTCAGACATTCCCTCCAACCGCAGCTTCCTCACCGACGGCACCAGCGCCCTGTTCGTCCCCGGCGAAAGCATCGACGACCTCGCGGCGACCCTACACCGAGCCCTAGACCAGCTGCCGGCACTCAAACAAACGCTCGCTCCTCGAAACCGCGCGTGGATCGCCGAGCATGCGTCTGTGGAAGGCACGGCCCGGCAATTGGCCGGGTTAGTCCGCCGGCTGGCACAGGAGAACCAAGTACCGACTTAACGAATCCCGCACGTTGCGCGGTTGCATGGGGCGTGCCGGCGGGTCAAATTGCACGGTTTCCTTTCCCTAATGGGCGATCCCCCAATTCGAAGCTGAATGCAGTGTCTCGTGACCGGCGGTGCCGGGTTTGTCGGCAGCCACCTCGTCGACGCACTTCTCGATGAAGGCCACACAGTCGTTGCCGTCGACAACCTCTCGACGGGCCGGCCGGACAATCTTCGGCACGTCGAAGACCATCCTAAGTTCAGGTTCGTCCAGGCCGATGTGAGCCGGCGCGACCTCATGGCCCCGCTCGTGGCGCAGTGCGACGAATTGTACCACCTGGCCTCGTACGTCGGGGTCAAGTTGGCTTCGCAGACGTCGAGCCAGACGATTCTGAACAACCTGCGCAACATCGACACGCTGCTCGAACTGGCCACGCACTACCGGCCCAAGTTCCTGCTCACGTCGTCTTCCGAGGTCTACGGCAAGGCGCTCGATTACGTCGATGACCCCACGCAAGGACTCGACGAAGATGCCGACCGCGTCTACGGATCGACGGTCGTGCACCGGTGGTCGTATGCCGGCGTGAAGGCCGTGGAGGAATTTCTGACCCGGGCGAAGCATCATGAGGAAGGGCTGCACACCGTGATCGTTCGGCTGTTCAACGTCATCGGCCCGCGCCAAGTGGGCCGGCACGGCCCCGTGGTACCGCGCTTCCTCGACCAGGCCCTCGCCGGCGACCCGATCACGGTCTATGGCGACGGCCAGCAGCGCCGCTGTTTTACTGACGTGCGCGACTCCATCGCAGCCATCCTGCTCCTGATGCGCCGGCCCGACGCCGCCGGCGAGGCGTTCAACGTCGGCGGAAGCGCGCCCGTGACGATGCTTGAACTCGCCCAAACGATCTTGTCGATCACCGATAGCGCCTCAGAGCTACAGATGGTGCCTCACGAGAACGTGTTCGGCCGGCACTTCGAAGACGTCCAGATCCGCATCCCGGACACCTCGAAGCTCGAAACCACCACCGGCTTCACCATCAACCGCACCCTGGCGAACACGATCGAACACATCGTAAACTGGCGGGAGGTTTCGCTGCGCTCACGTGGATAGGTTGATGCGTGGATGAGTTGATACGTAGAGAAGTTCGCTTCGCTCACGTGCAGATGTGGCCATGGAGAGAGGTTGAAAGGTGAGGAACGAACGGAAAAGGACTGCCTATTCGAACTGCATTGCCTGGTCCCCGCCGGCCAGCAAGACTTCCCATCTTGTCCCCCACATCTCGCTTTGCTCACGTGAAAGCGTGGCCAAGGGGAGGGGTTGAAAGGTGGAGGACGAACGGAAAAGGATTGACTCTTCGGTGTCCTTTGCCTGGTCTCTGCCGGCCAGGTAGCCGTCTCACCTTGTCCCCCACGCATCTCGCTTTGCTCACGTGAAAGCGTGGTCACGCGGAAGAGTGGATGCGTGGGGAACGAGTTGAGTAGGATTTGCTATTCGAACTGCATTGCCTGGTCCCCGCCGGCCAGTTAGCCGTCTCACCTTGTCCCCCACGCATCTACCTTTCTACCTCTCCACCCATCCACGTGAGCCAAGCGAACCCCGTGAGCCAAGCGAACCCATTCCTTCCGTACAGCCGGCCGTTTCTCAATGAGGACGACATCGAGGCCGTCGTGGCGGCGTTGCAGAGCCCGATGATTTCGCAGGGCGAGCGGATTCGGGCGTTCGAGCGAGCGTTTGCGGGGTATGCCGGCGTGCCGCATGCAGTGGGATTTTCGAGTGGAACGGCGGCGTTGCACGGGGCGGTGCTCGCCGCCGGCATCGAGCCAGGCGATGAAGTGATCGTCCCGCCGCTGACCTTCGCGGCGACGGCCAACGTGGTGCGCTACTGCGGGGCCACGCCAGTCTTTGCCGACATCGAGGCGGCGTCGCGCTGTATCGATCCTGTTCAGGCCGAAGCAGCGATCACCGACCGCACCCGCGCCCTCGTCGCCGTCGATTTTGCTGGCCATCCAGCCGACTACGACCGGCTCCGCGCACTAGCAGATACATACGGCCTCACGCTCATCGGAGACGCCGCTCACAGCGCCGGCGCGACGTACAAGGGCCGGCCCATCGCTACGTGTACCGACCTGTCGGCGTTCAGCTTCAACCCGGTCAAAAACATGACGAGCGCCGAGGGAGGGATGCTTACCACCTCGGATCAAGCGCTGTTCGAGCGGGGGCAGATGGCCGGCCTGCACGGTATGACCCGCAACCCAGACCTGCTCGAACGGAGTTCGCCGGGTGGCTGGTATTACGAGCAGCAATTTCTCGGCTTCAACTACAAACTGAGTGAATTGCACGCGGCCCTCGGCATGAGCCAACTGAGCCGGCTCGACGGGTTCAATCAGCGCCGCCGGCAACTCGCCCAGTTCTACGACGATGCGCTGGCCGGCTTGCCCCTGCAGCTTCCGCGCGAGTCGCCGGACGTGCAAAGCGCATGGCACCTCTACGTGGTGCTCGTTCAGGACGAATCACCGCTAAACCGTGCCCAGTTGTTCGCCGAGTTACGGCAACGCGGGCTTGGCGTGCAGGTGCATTACGTCCCTGTCGTGCTCCACCCGGATTACGAACGGCTAGGCCATCGCCTCGCCGATTACCCCGTCGTGGAAGCCTACTACCAGCGCGCCATCAGCCTGCCCCTCCACCCCGCCATGACAGGCCAGGACGCCGAACGGGTGGTTGACACGTTGTCCGATTTGCTCGTGTGAAGTGGAAGGGTGGATATGTGGTTAGGTTGAGGCGTAGATGGGTGATGAATCGGGGCGCATAGGTCTTCGGCCAGAACCGCCGATCAAAGCCGGACCGGTGCGGCAGCGACACGCATCCGCTGGGCAAGCGTACCCAAAGACCTGTGCGCCCCGGATCCGCCCATCGCCACCCAGCCAACGAAGGCACCTCTCGTAGATCTACAAGCGGCTTCGTAGGTTAGGGGCTGTCTCGGTTCACCCGGTTTGCGGTGACGCCTGCTCCACCCCACGCTCCCATGCTTCGTTTCGGCTTTCTTCTGCTGGTCCTCGCCAGCCCTGTGTTTGGACAAACCGACAGTCTCCGGCTCGATCTCTCTCAGCCGGCAGACGCGGTGAAGGCGCTCCAGAAAATGCAGTGCTCGCTCAACGATGCGGAGCCGGCCGTCTATTACTTCGAGGGCAGCGTGTTCAGCCGCGTGCCTGGCGAGCGCGACCGAAAGCTCTTCACGTACGAAGCCTTCAATATTCGGGCGTGCCAGTCGGTTCAGGACGAGGAGCAGGGGTACGGCTATCAAATGGTCTCTCGGGAAATTCTGCTCTACACCGATCCGGACTCTGGAGAGATCCTCCGAACGTGGCTCAACCCCTGGACCCGTGAAGAACTCGATGTCATCCACGTGGCAAACGATCCGGTGAATACGCGCGTGCCGATCTGGGCGATGGGCCGGCGTGGGCCGTTCGACCTCGGGGCGACGATCATCGACGGCAAGGGCTGGCTCCGCTTCGAAGTGCCGGTGTTCTACGCGAACCCGCTCGGCGGAGCGTACCAGGAGTACGTCGGCGGCACGTATCAGTCGATTGAGATCTTCAATTTCTTCTTCGACGAAGAGGACCTCCTCGGTCCGTCGGCAACGGCCGGCGATACGTTCATCGCCTGGAACCGCGTGTCGAAGTGGCTGCCCTGGATGAAAATGAACGACCGCGCCGGCTACCTCGTGTTCAGTGGGTCCGGCAAGCGGATCGGGGCCTGGGACGAGTTGCCGGCCGTCGTCAAAGACGAGGTCCTCGCCAACTATCCAGCCTACACCGAACCGCCCCCCGTCTCGGACACCCGGTCCAACGCGACGAGTTGGACGGTCTTCAAACAGTACATCGACGCCAAGCGAGCCCAGACAGGACGAGCTAACGAGTAGAGATTTTGCGCGTTTAGAGATGACCCTACCCGTACCTCAAGAACCATCCGACGCATGCTGAGGCTTTTTCTTAGCCGTTCCCGCTCTCTCGCCCGGCGGCCTTCCCAAGTTGCCGCGCTGCTTGTGCTCTTGCCAGTACTCGTAGCGGCACAGGACTTCTCGCCCTTTACGGCCATCTTCAAGTCGATCAGCAGCATCTCGATCTACGGGCAGGCGGCCGTGACCGGGCGCACGCAAACCATTGCCCCCGGCACCGAGGCACGCTACGACGCCATTCCAGGCATGGGCGCGGAAGTGTATCTCTCGCTCCCCTCGCCCGAGGATTCGCGATGGAGTTACGAACTG
>JBCDHV010000265.1:0-5849 GCA_038749615.1 Bacteroidota bacterium | reverse complement strand
TGGGCTTACCCCACTTCTCCTGGCACAAAACGGAGCGGTGACAAACGCGGCCGCAGAGCGGACCGAGACGGGCGAGATTGTGCTGACATGGAAGGCGGATGCAGCGCCCGTCTCCGTGTTCATGAGCGAGCAGCCCGGCCTGGATGCAGCAGAGATGGAGCGGCTTGCCAAGGGCGTTACAGAGTCCCGGTTCGAGGTGACCCAGCCCGATAGCGTGTGGCGGCCGTACTTCCTGATTCAGCCGGATGCCGGCGGCGAAGGCGTACGGGTGGCGGAGCGTGTGCTACCACTCGAAGGGGGGCGCAACTTCCGGGACCTCGGTGGCTACCCCGCAGCCGATGGCCGGCATGTCCGATGGGGCATGGCGTACCGGTCGGGCGTTCTCTCTGGCCTCACGGACGCCGACTACGAACACCTCGCTGGCCTCGACATTGCCGTTGTGTGCGATTTCCGCTCATCCGAAGAGCGCGAGAGCGAGGCTACCGTCTGGCGCGGGCCCTCGACGCCTCGCGTCGTGGCGTGGGGCTATTCGGACGCGAGCGACGGCGACATGGCCGACTACTTCAGCCAAGGTGTCACGCCAGAGGCCATGCGCGAGTTGATGGTGGGCCTCTACCACCAGATTGCCTACGACCACGCTGAGAAGTACGCCCTGATGTTTCGGCAGCTGGCGCAGGGCGAAACCCCGCTGCTGTTCCACTGCTCTGCCGGCAAGGACCGCGCGGGCACCGGAGCCGCTCTGCTGTTGACCGCCCTCGGCGTACCGCGCGAAGTCATCGTGCAGGATTACGCCCTCTCGGAGCGCGTCGTCGACTACGAAATCGCTTTCGCTGACGCCATGGCTGAGGCCGCTGAGACGGGAGGTACCTTGGCGATGCTCGCTCAACTACTGCCGGAGGTTCGTGCTCCCCTCTTCCGGTCAGACCCGGCCTACATCGAAACAGCCTTTGCCCAGCTCGAAAAGAACCACGGCTCCGTCGACGTCTTCATTCGAGACGTGATGGGCATTGATGACGCCACGCTCCAGGCCCTGCGGGACCGGTTGCTCGAATGACGCCGCGTGTATGGAGTGCGCATCGGCCACGCAGGTGCGTGACAAAGTCCTGGGCCCATCAAACGGAAAAGCCTCACCTGCCGGCTGGCGAGTGAGGCTTTTCCGTTTGGTGTGGAGATGCCGGGAGTCGAACCCGGGTCCGGCTGGGCGCTCGATCAGGCGTCTACGTGCGTAGTCGTCGTATTCAAGCTTCGCCGGCTCCAGTTAGCCCAACGACGGGGCGCGGAGCCGGCTAAGACGGACTGAAATTCGCGGCCTGCGCACCGTCAGACTAGGGCCACTAGCTCATTTGAGGTCGATGCCTCTAGATCCGGCCAATGAGCGAGCCTGGATCAGAGACAGATGGGGGCTTTACGCCGCCATCGCGTACGAGTAATCGTTCGCATTTACGTAGTTCTCAACTCGGATTTCGGATGTGTTGAGCCATCCGGCACGCAACCCTCGTCACGCATCCAACCGTCGAAACCGTGTCATCCCCAGTTGTGAAAGAACTGTTTTTTAGACGGTGGGGGTTTAGGGATGTTTCGCTTTTCGGGCGCTCGGGGATGGCGCTTGGGGCGCTTCGCGGGTTTGTTTCTGGCCCTCGGGGTGAGGACCCGTTCGCGCCGGTCGTTGATGGCCGCATTTGCGGGTGCTGGTTCGGGCGCTCAGGGTGAAGACCCGCTCGGGGATGACGTTTGTGGCGCTTCGCGGGTTTGTTTCTGGCCCTCGGGGTGATGACCCGTTCGCGCCTGTCGTTGGTGGCCGCATCTGCGTGGGGCGTTCGGGCGCTCAGGGTGAAGACCCGTTCGGGGATGGCGCTTGGGGCGCTTCGCGGGTTTGTTTCTGGCCCTCGGGGTGAAGACCCGTTCGCGCCGGTCGTTGATGGCCGCATCTGCGGGTGCTGGTTCGGGCGCTCAGGGTGAAGACCCACTCGGGAAGAGGCGTTTTCGGCCGCTGTCGCGTGGAATGCTGTCTGGCCCTCGGGGTGATGACCCGTTCGGGATGGGCATGGATGTCCGCAGATGCGGGGCAACGTCGAGGCCCTCAGGGTGAAGATCAGCCTGTCAGACCAAAAGGCCGGCCTGTGTGAAGTGCACACTACTCAGGCCGGCCTTCACCGCGAAGCGGTCCTCACCCTGAGCGGGCAGAACGATCCACGCAAATGCGACCTACCAAACAGTCCGCGAACGGGTCATCACCCCGAGCGCCACCGATGCCCTCTGCGAAGCAGCCCCAACATAATTCGCGAGCGGGTCCTCACCCCGAGCGCCAGAGTCGATCCACGCGAAGCGGACGCCCAGCCGTGCCGCGAGTGGGTCTTCACCCCGAGGGCCATAAACGACCCACGCGGCAGCGGCCAAAAACGTCAATCCCGAGCGGGTCTCCACCCTGAGCGCAACAGAAGCCCCACGCGACTGCGGCTGACCAAGTAGCCCGCGAACGGGTCCTCACCCCGAAGGGTCTCCCTCGACCAGGCTCGGTTCCGGCAGGAGGAGCCAGACGACGGCCCCCATCGCCAGCATGCCGGCAGCGGCCAAGACCGTGTTCGACAAATAGCCGGCGCTCGCGTAGATCGGGCCGGCAAGCGCTCCGGCGAGGCCAATGCCGATTTGCCCGATGCCGACGGCCATGCCGAGGAGCATGCCACGCCGTTCGTCTGGGACGATGGCGGTCAGGAGCGATTGCAACGGGCTGATCCGCATCGTGTTGATGATCATCGTCACGAAGAACAGGACCGTCGCGATCCACATCGAGGTGATGACGAACGTCGTGAGCACCATCAGGATCGACAAGCCGACGCACGAGCCGATGATCAGCGGTTTGCGGCCGATCTTGTCGCTCCAACTGCCGGCTTGGGGGCCGGTAAAGACGCTGGCGACGCCACCGATGAAGAACATCGTCGCGATCTCGGCCCCGCTGGCACCGACGGCATCGGTGAGCCACGTCGGGAAATACACGACGAAGAACCCGAAGCCGAGAAACATCAAGAAGTACGCAGCCGCGGCGGCGGCCGGCTCCTTGGTGCGCATCATGTCGGCGTAGGTGCGTAGGGCGCGGATCACGGAGAGCCGGCCCTCGTCGCGCTGCACGTTGGGCTGGGGGACCTGGAACCAGATCAGCGCAAAGGCCGCGCCCATCGCGATGGCGAAGACCAGGAACGGCGTCCGGTAGCCGTACAGGTCGGCGAGGATGGTGCCAAGGGGAATGCCGGCGATTTGCCCGAACGCGATGCCGCTCATGACCCAGCCGTTGGCCCAACCGCGGCGGTCGTAGGGGAAGTAGTCGCCGACGTACGAGACGGCTGCTCCGCTCAAGACGCCGCCACTCGCGCCGGCAAGGCCGCGCACGACGAGCAGGCTGACGTAGCTCGTGGCCACTGCGTGCAAAGCCAGCGAGGCGGTCATCGCGGCCGTTCCGATCAGCAAGACGCGCCGCCGGCCCACTTTGTCCGAGATTGGCCCGATCGTTACCGCGGAGACGGCCAGGGCGATGCTGTAGGCGGTCACCAACGTCCCGAGTACCGCCGGCGACACGCCCAACTCCATCCCGATCAGGGGCAGAATCGGCGAGATGATCATCACTTGGCTGCTTGCCGCAAATACGAGCAGCCACAACGCGGCGATGATGACGTGCGGGTTCGAGTCGTCTGTGGTCAAGAGCGATCGGCAGTTGAAGAACGAAGGGCTATGAGACGGGACGGTAAAGGTTTAGGTCCCCTTGACCGTGGAGGCCTTGGGCCGGCTAGCGCCGGTACCGATCTTGGGGAGATGCCATCTCCGGAAGATGGCATCTCCAGGGGTCTGAAACGCTAAAATCGCGACCTACAGGGCCAGAAATCGGACAATCGCTGGCCTCAGGATGTCTTTTCAAACGTATGGCGCATGAGGTGGTCGATCTCCGGAAGATGCCATCTCCGGAAGATCGGTACCGGGCCGTGGGCTGTTCGCTTAACATCGCCGTAACGCCCCAATAACAACGCGATAATCCAACATTAAACCACACGTAACCAGATGGGCCGTTACGTGCTGCTAGTTTAGGTGTGCTACGTAGGGCTCCCACGTCCCCTTGCCCACGGGCTGGCGGCTTCTCGCCTTACTCAATCTCCCACCCTTGCTGCCGCGTCTGGTATTCCGTGGCGCAGCCTTCCTGTCGACGATAGACGACGCGAATGATCTCCTCACAACCCATGCGCGGGCTGCTTGCTGCCTGCGCTTTTCTATGCGCCCTCACGCCGGCCGCCCTCGCCCAGCAAGGCCAACTCGTCGGGGTCGTGATCGATGCCGAGTTCGGCGATCCGCTTCCTGGGGCCAACATCATCGTTGAAGGAACCGCCACCGGTACGGCTACCGACTTCGAGGGCCGCTACACGCTCGCGCTCGCGCCGGGCACCTACGATGTCGTGTATTCCTTCATCGGGTACCAGGACCAAACCGTGCGTGGGATCGAGATCACCGCCGGCCAGGACACGGAGATCAACGTCAATCTCGGCACGGATGCCGTCCAGATGGACGGCGAAGTGGTGGTTGAGGCGGAAGCTCTCCGAAACTCTGAAGGCATCTTGCTGCGCGACCGCAAGAAAGCAGCCGCCGTGAGCGACGCGATCAGCGCGGAAGCCATCTCGCGCTCCGGCTCGTCGACGGCCTCGGACGCCATGCAAAAGGTCACGGGCGCGAGCGTCGTCGGCGGCAAGTACGTCTACGTGCGCGGCCTCGGCGACCGCTACATCAACACGCAGCTCAACGGCGCGGACCTCCCGAGCGCCGATCCCGACCGGAATGCGGTCCCGCTCGATCTCTTCCCGTCTGGCCTGCTCGACAACATCGTCACCTCGAAGACCTTTACGCCCGACAAGCCTGGTAGCTTCACCGGCGGCACGGTTGACATCGCGACGAAGTCGTTCCCGGATGCGTTCACGCTCTCGATTTCGAGCTCGGCGACCTACAACACGTCGGCTAGCTTGCAATCCGATTTCATCCAGCACTCCGATGGCCCGATCAACCTCTTAGGCTCGGTCGATCTCGATGTGCCAGAGAGCCTCTCTGATCCGAGTGTAGAAATCCCGCGCCTCAGCGACGCCCGGCGCGATGTGGAGACGGCCGGGCAACTCAACGATCTCTCCCAAGCGTTCTCGACGCCCTTTGCTCCGGGCTTTGGATCGACGCCGGTCAACCAGAGCTACGGCTTCTCGCTAGGCAACCGGTTCGATCTGGGCGGCCGGCCGCTCGGCGTCGTTGGGAGCCTGAGCTACAGCCGCAACTTCAGCGGGTACGCCGGCACCAACTACGCTCGTTTCCGGCTTTCTGGCGCAGAGGCCACCACGCTCTCGCCGATCTACAGCCTGGAAGATCAGAACAGCACGGAGGAAGTGCTCGCCGGCGGGCTCGTCAACGTGACGTACCGGTTCCTGCCGCAGCACCAGGTCGGTGTCAACTACATGTACAACCAGAGCGCCGAGGCCGAGGCCCGCTTCCTCGAAGGCTTCGTCGATCAGGTGGGCGAGTTGTCGACGTATCAGTCGCGCGCGCTCGGGATCACGGAACGTCAACTCAGCGCGCTTCAAGTGCGTGGCGAGAGTGGCTTTGGCTCGCGCGGGCAGGTGAAAGTCGACTGGAATGCCTCGTTCGGCACATCGAATCAGGACGAGCCGGACTTGCGCTTCTTTACGAATAACCTGAGCCCACGCGGCTTCGACATCGAACTCAACCGCCCGCCAGAGCGCTATTTCCGCGAGCTTGAAGAGACCAACAACAGCGCCAATCTGAACCTCACGATCCCGTTCCGGCAGTGGAACGGATTGGCCTCTCGTTTCAAG
>JBCDHV010000264.1:0-5853 GCA_038749615.1 Bacteroidota bacterium | reverse complement strand
TGCCGTGACGATGCCGAGCGCGCGGGAGCGCACCCAGCCAGCCGTGCCCAATGCGCCGAAGAGCGTGTAGATGCCCAGTATCATCAACAGCCCCATGACGGCACGGATCGAGACGTTTTGTGCGGAAGCGGCAATGCGGGCTGGCGCATCGGGATGAGCCGCGACGGACAGGAACGCCGCGACCATCGTTGCACCGATGAAACACGTCGCCGAAACGGCGGCAAGACCCGCGGCCCAGCCGGCCACACGCTTCGGCGACTGCGAGACGAGCAACGTCGCAAAGAACGCCGCGGCGAACCCGCCTAGTAGCGCGCTGATGAAGGCCAGTTGCTGCGCCAGGGCAGCGATGTACTCGAGGGTGAGAGGGTTCATAAGACGATGTTGATGTCCCGGACATGGCATGTCTGGTACAGCGCTGAGGCGGGAGTTTTCCGTGTCAAGGGCCGGAAAGCTAGGGGAAGAGCATGCGTTTAGAACGAAAAGCGCAAATTCGGTGGGATGTCCCGGACATGCCATGTTGAGGACACCGGCGCTCGCACCCCCGAAATGCCAGCCCCTCGAAGCGGTTTCCCACGTTGGCACCTAACGGCGGATCACTACAGTCTGCTGAGCCACCTCGCCGGCGTGCTCCAGGCGGACCAGATACAACCCAGAGGGGAGGTCCAAATCGAGAGGGTGAAGGCCGGGCCGGGCCGCATCGAAGTGGTGAACGAGGCGGCCGAGGGCATCGTAGAGACGCCCGCTCCAGCCGGGCTCGGTCGTCTCGATGGTGAACCGGCCCGCGTTCGGCGTAGGGTAGACGGCGAAGCGGGGCCGGCGCGGCGTTTCCCCTTCGGCGCTCGTGGTGTTGAGACGCGTCAGGCGGAGCGCGTCGACGCAGACGAACGTGGGGTCTGCGGTGCCAAGGGCGTCATCGCGGACCACGACGCTGTCGCCGGCAGCAAGCTCGAAGGTGCCCAGTGGATTCCACTGCCCGAGGGTGCCAGCGTCCGATTGATCGACGCGGATCGTGGTTTCTTGGCCACCGTGGTGGACGGTGTAGGGCGTGTCGAGCGCGCGGTTGCTGCTTGGGATCCACCAAGCGTCCAGTTGATACGTGCCGGCGGGTAGGCCATCGAAGGTAAATACGGCCCGGTCGCTGCCATCGCCGACTTCGTTGAGCCGTGCCTTTGTCGTCCCGATGAAGGGGGTGTTCGCGCTCTCGATCCATGGGCCGATTTCACCGTAGCAGCACGCATCGCCAGTGTCAAAGATGAATTCGTTCGGGTCTGGAGGGACGAAGCCGTCGCCCGGAGCCAAAACGAGCGCGGTGGGGATGGACCGCTGCCGGCCGCCGTTTGCGGGCCGGTTCAGCAACCCGCCGCCGACCACCATCGTCGACGAGCCGCCCCCATCAAGGTTCATGGCCTGGAACGCGCCGGCGCTCAGGAATAAGTCGGCGAGTTCGTCAAGGGTGGCACCCTGGCCGCTCGACCGGCCATCGACCGTCATCAACAAGATCTCGCCGGCTCCGGTCACCCCAATGCCGGTTCGCGGTTCGCGCCCACCAGCGTTGATGCCTGATCCGAAAAACACTTCTGCCTCGTCCGTGACCATCTTCATGCCGTCGCGCAGCAGCACGGGCCCTCCGCCGATAGCCTCGGAGGGCATCCACGGCACGCCGCCGGCAGGAAACAGACTGTCCGGCTGGGCCTGTGGCGCTTCGCCTTCGCGGTTTGGGCTGGGCGATGGGTACGCGTAGGTCACGCCGTCCACATCGTAGACCCACTGCACTTCCCCGATCCCGTCGACGATCCCGAAGGCTGAGCGTGTCGGGAAGTAGGTGTCTGGCCCACGCGTGACGGCCTTGATGTTCGGCACGAGCACGACGCCCTCTGAAGCCACGAGACTGAACGAGGATCCGCCTCCGAAATATCCTCCGTTGATCGCCGCGAGCGCATTGGAGGACTCAGCAAATCCAGTCAGTACGTCGCCCCCTGTGGCGGAGAGCAGCGCCCGCACGCTCCACGTCGTATCCGCCGGATTGGCACGGACCAAGTAGGCTGGGATCGACGCGTCCTCGAACACGGTGATCGAGGCCGGCAGTTGCCGGTTGAGGCTGTCGATGGGGGTCCAGGTTTGTGCGAGGACCAGACTCGGGAGCAGGAGTAGAACGAAACGCATACTGACGAGAAAGGGCGTACGGGAAGCGAGGTGGACGGGAGAGAAGTGAGGCGGGTAAGATAGGAACGCAACTGTTCCCGATAGCTGTGCCGCTGTAACCACTCCCGAACCGGGAAGTAGGCCGTATGTTACCAGCCACCCCGAAACGCCTCCCGACCACACCATGCCAGAAAGACGCTACACCGAGGGCGAGATCGCCGAGATTCTCCGGCGCGCGGTTGACGCGCACGAGGCGCAGAAGCAGGCAGACCATGCTGAAGGGCTGACCCTCGAAGAACTCCAACGTGCGGGTGCTGCCGCCGGCTTGCCCGCAGAGGTCATCGCCGCCGCCGCCGCTGCGTTCGACCGAGCGCCGTCGCCTCCCAAGATCACAGCACAGGCCGGCATTCCGATGACGGTGCAACATGAAGCTACGCTACCTGGCCCGCTGACCGATGACGCGTGGAGCCGGCTCGTCGCAGATGCACGACGGACGTTCAAGGCTACAGGAAAAGTCGAGCAGATGGGATCGCTCCGGCGTTGGAAAAACGGCAATCTGAACATGCTCGTCGAGCCAGACGGCGAGACGCACCGCATCCGTTTTCAAACGACGAGTTCAAACGGCCAATCGGGCATGATCGGTAGTTTGGTCCTTCTCGTGACGGCGCTCATCCTCGGTCTCAGCTTTGCACTTTCTGGAGATTTGGTAGAGCCATCCCTGCAATTCATGTTGGGGGCGATGGCGATCGGGGGGATTGGGATGTACGCGTTCACGCAGCGCCGGCAGACCCGATGGTCTGAGGAGCGGGACGAACAGATGCACGCCCTCGCCGAGCGAGCGGCTGAGTATGTTGCCCAAACTGAAATCGGGCTGCCCGAAATCAAGCCGGCCGAAACCGAGCCGGTCCGCCCGGCCCATGCGGTATTCGACGAGTGGGTCAATGACGAGGACACGCCCGAACAGCAACCAACGCGCTCAAAACGGACACGCTGACGGGAGCACGCAGGGCCGGCTCATTCGAACCGAAGCAGCATCGTCCACGACCCGCCGGCGTCACGGTAGAGCGGAACGAACCCGAGCCGCTCGTAAAGTTGCTTCGCCCGGTTCGTCTCGGAGACGCTCAGGCTGAGAGCAGGATGGGCCGTGCGCGCCTGCTCGATCAGGTGCGTCAAGAGCGCCGTTCCAAGCCCGGCTCCTCGGTAGTCAGGAAGCAACGCGATGGAGAGCTCCGGCGTGCGGTCATCCACGTACCCGTATCCGTGCATGTCTTCCTGCGGCAACCGCATCCACGCTGCGCCCACGGGCTGCCCGCCGACCTCGGTAATCACGCCGGCATCTCCTTCGCGCGTCATCCAACCCGCTACGATGTGGCTCAGCTCCGGACGGTCGACGATGTTGCGTGGCGGTGGCGGCTCTCCAGGAGGGACGTGGATGGCATGGTAGAGCATCGTCCACAAGAACGCCTCATCGGCGGCTGTAGCCGGCCGGATCGTGTGCGGGAGGCGAGCCACGGGCGATGCTTACCGGATGGGCTTCAGGAACCGGTCGAGACGTGGGCCGCCGTCCCAGGAGAACAGCGTCATCACCGCCTTGCCCATGACATGATCCATCGGGACGAAGCCCCAGAACCGGCTATCGAGCGAGTTGTCCCGGTTATCGCCCATCATGAAGTAGTAGTCCTGCGTGAACGTGTACTCCGTCGCTTCCTGCCCGTCGATTTCGAATTGATTCATCGCGAGCCGGCGGGCGTTGCGCTCTTCGTACTGGTTGATGGCTTCGCCGTAGATCGTCCAGGTCGAGTCGTTCAGCGGGACCGTTAGGCCCTCAGCCGGCACCACGAGCGGCCCAAACTGATCTCGGTTGTACGGGGCATCGGGTGGGAAAATGTCGGCCTGGGCGGCGTTGGCCGGCAGGGTCATCGGCACGATTTGTTCGACGTAGGGGAGTTCGCGCAC
Organism: Bacteroidota bacterium; assembly: GCA_038749615.1. Taxonomy (GTDB): domain Bacteria; phylum Bacteroidota; class Rhodothermia; order Rhodothermales; family DATKEJ01; genus JBCDHV01. Next base: position 1,755 of record JBCDHV010000264.1, on the reverse strand, counting down.
TGCCCCGACGACCTCCACGCTCGCGTCCTTGATTCGAAACTCGTTGGGCCGGCCCGTCGCCGCGATGTCCTCGATGCCGAGCTCACGCAGCTTGCCACCCGGCAACACGACGCCTTCCTTTTGGGTGAGCAGCCAGTCTTGTTGCAGCACGCCCCCATTCGGGGACCACGGCTCTCCGTTGATTACGACTTGCTTGTCGCGCAGTTCGAAGCGATCGCCCGGGAGCGCGACGGTCCGCTTGAGGTAGGGCTGCCGTTTGTCGAGTGGTTTTTCATCGACCGGCAGGTGGAAGACGACGACGTCGCCTCGCTTGACTTCCGAAAACCCAGGAAAGCGCGTGGAAGGGATTTCGATGCCGTCGATGTAGAGATCCGTGTACGGGACACCGATGGTGGCCGAGGTTTTCGCCCCGTAATGCAGCTTCGAAACGACCAGGTAGTCCCCGGCCATCACCGTGCCGGCCATCGACGGGGTAGGCACGATGAAGGGTTGGAAGATGAACGTGTGGACGGTCACCACGAAGACCAGGGCGAAGATCAGCGTCTCGGTCCATTCCCGGATCAGGCCCTTTTTAGGCTTCTCCTTCCCTTTGTCGGGTGCGGCCTCCTTGCCCTTCTTCGCCCGCCGGCGTGCAGCCGCTTTAGTGAGATCGTCGTTGGATTTAGACCGTTTGGCCATGATCGTCTGGTATGCATCCGAGTACTGCGAGAGCGCTGATACGGGATAAAGTAGCGCTCTGGTTCGGAGAGGCGAGAGAAAAGTCCGGTAAGGCCAGCCCTACACACATCCGCCACACGAAAGCCCCGGCTCTGTGACAGGGCTGACACAAACGCCCTGGCCTGGCTCGGTATTGTAATTCCCGACAACCAAACACGCAGAGGGGAGCCGGCCTGCGGGCCTGAGGAGACTCGCTGTTCCGCGCTGTACCGAAGAAACGTGCCTTACGAGACCGTACCGAGTGGGACGGTACAGGACGGATGCCGGCTTCCTTCTGCCCCATTTGTTTTCAACAGATCAGCCCTATGTACACCAAGTATTTTCAGACGCTCTGTGCCTGTGCGCTCGTCGTCTTCAGCCTCGCAGCCTGCGACTCGGTCGACACCGAAACCTCTCTCAGTGACGCCACCGCGTCCGACAGTGAGTTCGTCTCTGACATTGCGACTGAGGCCGGCCTTACCACAGAGCAGGCAGCGGCCTTTTCCCAAACGCTGAGCGCACACACGGGCGACGACGGCGAGCGGGACCCTGGTGCCCTCTGGTATGCCGCTGCCGAGTTGCAGCAAAACGCCTCGGAGCAGCAGAAAAACCGCCTGATCCGCCTGGGCGAGCGAAGCATCGGTGGCGTATTTGCGCAGCGACGCGGCCCGCGCAACGGCCGGCCTGGTGGAGCCATTCGCCGGCTCCTCAATGACGAAGGCCCGCTCGCCGAGACGCTCAATCTGACTGACGAGCAAAAAGCCGACCTCGAAGCACTGGGTGAGCAACTCCGCGCGGACATCGACGCTCTCCGCAACGATGACAGCCTGACCGATGAAGAGCGCCGTGAGGCTGGAAAGGCTCTGGCTGAACAACTCCAAGCCGACATCGACGCTATTCTCACCGACGATCAGAAGGCCGCCATCGAAGCCGCCAAAGCCGAGCGAGAAGTCGAACGCGAAGCCCGTCAGGAAGCCCGCATGGCCGCCATGATCGACGCTCTCGGCCTAACAGACGAGCAGGTTGCTGATCTGGACGCCCTCCGCGAAGCCGTCCGCG
>JBCDHV010000263.1:0-5866 GCA_038749615.1 Bacteroidota bacterium | reverse complement strand
TCCGATTCCCTGGTGGGTCTGGGTCCTCATCGGGCTCGGTGTCCTCGCCGTCCTCCTCCTTGCGGGTTGGCTGCTCCGGCGCTGGCGAAACCGGCCGGTAGAGATCGAAGAACCTGACTTCGTGCTACCCGACGTGTCGCCATACCAGGAAGCCATCGCCCGGTTGAAGGCCCTGTCTGAAGCACCGGACGGCGTGCCGGCGAAACCGTATTTCGTCGAGTTGTCCGATGCGGTCCGGACCTACCTCTCGAAAACGTTTGGCATTCAGGCTCTGGAGATGACGACGCGGGAGTTGATGCGCACGTTTGGAGGCCGAGCCTCGCGGCGGTTCGTCGATTTGCCGGCGGATGCGCTCGACGCCCTCGACAAATCGCTGCGTCTCGCTGACTTGGCCAAGTTTGCCGACTACGACCCGCTGCCCTCCGAACGAGAGCGTGCCCTGAACGATGCCGGCAACGCCGTTACCCTGTTCGACCGGCACCAGCGCCGGCAGCAAGACGCTACCCGGGCCGCCGTCCCTGGCCGTCCTAGCCTCCCCCCTACCCGTTCATGATGGCCGCCGACCAGATTCCCACGGCGCTCGTCGATCGCTTGCGTTCGGCCCGGCGTGTCGCGGTACTTACCGGGGCCGGCGTCAGCGCCGAGAGTGGCATCCCAACGTTCCGAGATGCGCTGGACGGCCTGTGGTCCCGGTTCGACCCACGCGAACTGGCCACGCCGGACGCGTTTATCCGTCACCCCGCTCGCGTTCAGGCCTGGTACCGGCACAGAGACCGGCTCGTCGATGCGTGCGCGCCGAACCCGGCCCATGAGACGCTGACGGACTTCTACGCGCGGTTCGAGTCGTTCTCGCTGATCACCCAAAACGTCGACGGGCTCCACCGGCGGGCCGGCTCGGAAGCGGCCGTCCGACTCCACGGGTCGCTGAACGACTGGCGCTGCTTTGCCTGTGCGAGGCCTGCGCCCCCACCCGACGTGCGCTCCGAAACCGATGTGCCGGGCCGTTGCCCGATCTGCCGCGGGTTGCTCAGACCCGGCGTCGTCTGGTTCGGCGAGCCGCTACCGCCGGATGAACTCGACCGAGCGATGGAAGCAGCGGCCACCGCCGATGTGTTTCTGAGTGTCGGGACGTCTGGTGAAGTCTATCCTGCCGCCGGCTTGCCGGAGATGGCACGCCAGCAGCATGCCTTCGTCGCCGAAATCAATCCGCAGGCTACGCCCCTTTCGGCAGGTATGGACGCGGTGATTCGGCTCCCGGCCGGCCGCGCGCTACCGGCGATTGCCCGTGCCTTAGATTCCTGACCCGCACCGCCCCGCAACGACCCTGCATTCCGTGTCCTTCCTCCATCCTTGGTTTTTGCTGCTGCTCCTGCTCGTCCCGGTCCTGGCCGTGTGGGAGTGGCGCCGGCTGAAGCAGTCGGCCGGCCTTCAGTTTAGCGACACCCGGCTTGCTGCGGCAGCGCCCCGGACACTCTGGGTCTCGCTTCGGCACGTACCGGCCATCTTGCGGGTGTGCGCGCTCACCCTCGGCATTCTCGCGCTGGCCCGCCCCCAAAGCTCGAACACGACGCGCGAAGAGTTCGCCGAGGGCGTCGACATCATTTTGGTGCTGGACACGTCGACGTCGATGAACGCGCAGGACTTCCGCCCGAACCGGTTCGAGGCGGCACGGTCGGTCGCGAGCGAATTCATCGGGAGCCGGCTTTCCGACCGGATTGGCCTGATCGTCTTTGCCGCTCAAGCCTTCACGCAGACCCCGCTTACGCTCGACTACGACTTCCTCCAGGAAATGCTGCGGCAAGTCGAGGTTGGCCGGCTCGAAGACGGGACGGCTATCGGGATGGCATTGGCCACCGCCGTGAACCGGCTCAAAGACTCGGAGGCTGTTTCCAAGGTCGTCATCTTGCTCACGGACGGGCAAAACAACCGCGGCGAGATCGACCCGAGCACGGCGGCCGATGTCGCCGCCACGATGAACGTCCGCGTCTACACCATCGGGGTTGGCGCGCGCGGCACCGCCCCCTACGTCACCGACGATCCGTTCCGAGGCCGGCGTACGACGCGGCTTCCTGTTCAGATCGACGAGCGCACGCTACAAAACGTGGCGGAAAAGACCGGCGGAAAGTATTTCCGGGCGACCAACGCCGATGCGCTCCGGACGATCTACAACGAAATTGGCGAACTCGAAACCACGAAGATCGAGGAGCGCATCTACACCAACTACGAAGAGCTCTACCCGTACTTCCTCTGGCCGGCATTCGGGCTCCTGCTGCTCGAATTGCTACTCGCCTCGACGCGGCTTCGCAAGCTTCCCTGAGGCCGCTCTTTCTCTCTCACAGGACATCCAATGGATTGGTTACATCCGGCGTATTTGTGGGCCTTGGCGGCTGTCCCCGTGGCGGTCGGGTTGGCGCTGTACGCGGCGTGGCGGCGCCGGCAGGCCTTGGCGGCCTTGGGCGAACGCGAGGTCGTTGACCGGCTGACCCGTTCGGTGAGCGTACGCCGGCGGCGGTACAAATCGACCGTCGTCATCATCGCGATCGGCTTGCTGGCCTTGGCACTCGCCGGCCCACGCATCGGCTCGAAGATGGTCGACTTGCAGCGCGAAGGCGTGGACTTGGTGATTGCGCTGGATGTGTCGGAGTCGATGCTCGCGCAGGACGTGCTCCCGAGCCGGCTGGCCAAGGCCAAGTTCGAGATCGGCAAGTTGGTAGACGACCTGAATGGCGACCGCGTCGGGTTGGTGCTCTTTGCCGGCGACGCATTCGCGCAGTGCCCGCTCACGCTCGACTATTCGGCCCTCCGGCTCTTCCTCGACATTGCCGATCCCTCCCTGATCCCGACGCCCGGAACGAACTTCAATGCGGCCATCAACGAAGCCGTTCGGATGTTCGAAACGGAAGGCCGTGAGGCCGCGTCGATTGGGCGTGGGCGGGCCCTGCTGATCGTGTCGGATGGGGAGAACCATGTCGACGTTTCCAACAGCCTCGGCGCGCTGGACAATGCAGGCGTCGCGGTATTCGCGGCCGGCGTTGGTGAAACCGAGGGCGCGCAGATCCCCGTCTATCAGGACGGCCGGCAAGTTGGGTACAAACAAGATGACCGGGGGCAGACCGTCCTGTCCGCCCTCGAAGAAGAACGGCTCGTCGAGTTGTCTCGGAGCGGTGGGTATTTCCGCATCACGCGGACTTCGAGCTCCCTCGACGACTTCTCGGACGCGTTGAACCGGCTGGATCAACGAGCGTTCGACCAGCAAATCTTCGAGGAGTACGAGGAGCGATACCAGTGGCCGTTGGCGCTTGGTCTCCTGCTTCTTCTTCTAGAACGCCTCTTCAGCGACCGGCGCCGGGCCAAGGCTGCCGCTGCAACGACCTAAGACGGATTCAGACATGCAAAAATTTGCGCTCACCCTGATCCTAACGCTGATGCTCGGCCCGCTCGACGGCAAGGGAAAAGGCCGAAAAGGCAACAGCGAATACGAGCAAAAACGCTACGAAGAGGCTGCAAAGCTCTACCGGGAAGGCCTGGAGATGCAGGACGGCCCCGGCCGCACGACGTCGGGTTTGTTCAACAACCTCGCCGCCTCCCTGAACCGGCAAGAACAGTACGAAGAGGCCGGCGAACTCTTCACCCGGGCCATCGCCAATGCCCAGGATCCCGTCGACCGTTCGCGCGCGTCGTACAACGCCGGCAACAATGCCTTCCAGGCCGGCGATCCGGAGGCTGCGCTCGACTACTACAAGCAAGCCCTCCTCGCCGACTCCAACAACGAGCTCGCTCGCTACAACTACGAGTTTGTGCGCCGCTTCATGCAAGATCAGCAGCAGAACGGCGGCGGTGGCGACCAACAGCAGCAGCAGTCGGGCGAGGACGATCAGCAACAACAGGACCAGAACCAGGATCAGCAGGAAGGCGAAGACGAGCAGCAGAATCAGGACTCGCAACAAGACGACGATTCGGGCGAGCCGGACCCTTCCGAGGAGCAACCCGAACCCGATCCCTCCCAGCTCAGCCGGGAGCAAGCCGAGCGCATCTTGCAGGCCCTCCAGACGGACGAACGGGAGTTGCTGAAGGAGACGCGGAAAATGCCTGGCAAGGCGCGCCGCGTGCAGAAAGACTGGTAGAGCGCCGGCATGAACGCGCCATCGTCAACCTCTGACGCCCCACCTGCCGACCCCCAAAAAACCGGCTCGCGCGCACCCTGGCGCTGGGTGCTGCCGGCTTCGCTGTGCTTCCTGGCGTTTGTTGGCGTGCTCTATGCCTTCGCGGCCCATACGCGCATTGGTCAGGACTTTGTGGCTCGGCAAGCCGAGCGTGCGTTTGCCGATCAGTTCGAGGGCGGCCTGCGGGTCGAATCTCTTCAGGGCAACGCGCTAGGTGATCTGTACGCGCGCGGTACGGAACTCGTGAGCCCGACCGGCGAGCTGGTGGCCCGCGTCGACTCCGTAGTCCTGACGGCGCGGTTGTGGTCGCTCTTCAGCCGCAAGCTCGAATTTCGGCAGATCGACCTGTACGGCCTGGATCTTCGGTTTTCCAGGGACAGCGAGGGCTGGGTCCTGGCACGCGCGTTCCGAAGCAGACGGCCGACAGCCCAACCCTCCTCCGACCCTTGGAGCCTGCCCTCGGCGCGCGTGCGGCTACACGGAGCAAACCTGACCGTCGAGGACGTCAAGCCGGCGCCCCCCATCGTGGCAAACGGCTGGCTGCCGGACATCACCAACAGCCGCTACACGGATATCGACGGTGAAGTGCTGGTCGAGTGGTCGCCTGAAACGCGGCGGCTGACGTTCGAGGACTTGCAGCCGGTATCCTCATCGCTCCCGATTGTCTCGGCATCGGGCCTCCTCGATTTGGCGGATGGCACCCGGTTGTTCGATGTACAGATCCAGACGCCATCCGGGACCATCGCGGGCGACGCGAGCTTCCCAGACCGGACGATCCGCGTCGAGGCCGACCTGGATCAGATGCCGCCGGCTCAATTTCAGCAGATCATTTCGCGCATTGATCTCACGGCTCCGCTGACGCTCTCGGGGTCGGTTGAGGGTCCTGTACGGGATCTGGTTGCAGACCGCGTTCTGGCTCGGCTGAACGGCACCGATGTGCGCTTGGATGGCCGGATCCTCGTGCAAGACTCGACATCAATCACGGGGCGGGGACAACTCGACGGGTTTGTCCGCGACTGGTTGCGTGGCGTTGGGCTGCCAAGCGGCCCCAGTTGGATGGATCAGTTTGGGACGGCGCAAGCTGATTTTGACGGCGTTTGGGCGTTCGGGCCGGCGGCGTCCGGAGGCACACGGCACCACGTCGCCGGTGTCCTCGAAACGACGACAGAGCAAGGCGAGGCCTCTGGTGACGTACTGTTTCGCTCCACGTCTGAATCCGTGTCGTATCGTGTGGATGGACGTGTAGAGGCCCTGTCGATGCCCTGGTGGAACATCGGCCGCGTCGAGGGAGGAGCCGTTGCGTATTCAGGAATTGGCACGTCTGCCAGCGAAGCTGCCGGAACGGGTCGGCTCGCCCTGGCGAGGGTACAGGCCGGAGGCGTCCGGTTCGACAGCTTGCGCAGTCCGTTTGCCTTGGTTTCAGGCCGGATCGACGCGGATGCTACGGCCCAGATCGGAGGCGGTGGACTCGACGGAACGCTCCGGATTCCGTTCACGTCACCAGTCATCTCTGCGGACCTGGAATTGCGCCGGCTCAACCTCGACCGATTGTTCGACGCCGAGACGCCCCCATCGCAGTTGAACGGCCGGCTGAGCGTCGATTTTGACCCGCGCACGTCCGACGGAGCCCTGGCGCTCGGATTGGAACGCTCGTGGATCGTTTTGGGGGACACGCTCTCGCTGCCATCGTCCCTTCAGCGCAT
>JBCDHV010000262.1:0-5871 GCA_038749615.1 Bacteroidota bacterium | reverse complement strand
GGTCGTGGAGCCGGCATGCGTTACCGTTGGGAGCGCGCGCATGTACATGGTGAAGGTCTCGGCCGCGCTTACGCTGACATCGCTCGTGAGGACGTACACAGGCTTGAGATACCGAACGCCCCTCGCCGGCTGAATGACCATTGTTTGCCGCGTGTCGGCCTCAGCGTTGCCGGCGTACTTGGTGACGCCAGGTGTAGGGTGGTTCGCGAAATGCTGGGCAATGGCCAGGCCGATCTCGTCAAATCCACCCTGGTTGAGCATGACGTCGATGATGATGGCATCCGTGTCGGCAAGGTCGGTCAGGATGTCGTCCATCATGCCGTGGACGTTCTCGATTTGATCGTAGAAGGTCTCACTGTCTTTGTTCTTGAAGCCGCTCATGCCGGCGACGTTGATGTAGCCCGTCTGCCCTATTCGGCCCCAGAACACGTTCCCGCCGAAGGTCGTGCGGCTCGAATCGTTCAGTAACTCACTACGGATGCGCCGGCGCGAGCCGAAGTACCAGTCGTTGGCAAACGCTTGAAACGTTTCGTGCTCGTCCTGCCGCTCAAACCAGGTTTGCAGGAGCGGGCGGAGCACGGGCGCTCCCTGGCCAGAATACCGTCGATCCTCACCATCGACTTCCCCAGTCAGTTCGATATGCCCGTCGTTGAGGCCGGCGAGCATGGCTTCCAGGGCGTCGAACAGTTCGGCATCGCTCATGTCATCGCGGATGCGAGGCTCGATCTCTGCGCGCCGGGCTGCCCAGTCCACACCATGTTCGTCAAAGAACGCGTACTGCTCGTTCATGACTGTCCACGCGTAGTCGAAGACGCTGGAGGGGGTGTCGGCGACGGTCTGTGTGCAGGCGTCGGGCAGGGCCGGGAGCCGGTCGAAGGTGTAGCGGGTGGAGTTGGCTTCGCGAAACGCGAGATCCATCGACGTGCCGGCAGTGCGGATCAGCATCCTGGGTTCTTCGATGATGTAGCCGGTAATGATCGGGTCGGCGATGCATCCTGCTGCACCGGACGTGTAGATGATGGCGGAGTCTGGCGCAACATTGAGCACCCACCCGTAGCCGCGCGATTGCCACACGCCCTGGGCCAATTCCGAGTACTGATCGTCCACGCTCAGGTACTGCCAGCCGGCGGGTTGCCCCGGCGCTGCCGATACCAAAACGAGTGACAGGAGGAGGGCCAAGCGAAGCATGTGTCGAGTGTTGACGTGTGAGGATTGGCGCAGCTAGAGCCGCGCAGTTTGGACGGTAAAACCTACCTCGGTTGGTCTGCGCGGCCTCTGCGTTTTCCGGCACTAGGCCGGCGAAATTCGCCGCTCTTTGCTAGATTCAAGGCGAAATCCGCCACTAGACTCCATGATTGACGACCTCGATAGGGCCATTCTTCGTCTCGTCCAGCGCGACAACCAGCGCACCCACGCCGAAATCGGTGATCAGGTGGGGCTGTCTGCCTCATCGGTTCGCCGGCGTCTGAGCCGGCTGCGCGAGGTGGGGCTAATCGAAGCTGACGTTTCGATCGTGTCTCCCGAAGCGGCCGGCGTCGAGGCCGTAGTGTTGGTCACGTTCGGGACGGAGAGCGTCGAGCACGACGCCGCGTTTCGCGAACGCATGCAGGCCGAGCCGGCCGTGACGCAGTGCTATTCGGTGTCGGGAGATGTCGATTACGTGCTCGTCGTCCACGCGCCCGATCTACCGACATACGAGGCGTGGGGCAAGCGCGTCCTGATGTCTGACGCCACGATTAGCCGTTACTCCACTCACCTAGTCTGGAAACGGGTCAAATTTTCCACGGAGCTTCCGCTCTGACGCTTCTCACCCACCAACGCTCCGCATGACTCCTCTCGAGATCGCCGGCAACGTCTTCGTGCTGCTCTCTGTGTACTTGGCCCGGCGAAACAGCGTGCACACGTGGTGGGCTGGGATGATCGGCGTGACGCTTTACGGCTTCCTGTTTTTCGATGCAAAGCTGTACGCCGACGTAGTCCTGCAGGTCTTTTTCTTCGGGACGTGTGTGGTTGGCTGGTGGCAGTGGCAACGCGGTGGAACCGGCGGCACGGAACTGCCTGTGACCACGCTGGCGCCGGCTCAGCGCATCTGGGCACTGGCGATCGTCGCGGCCGGCGCGCTCACGGCCGGCACCCTCTTCAGCCGGTTTACCGATGCCGCACTGCCCTTCGCAGACAGCTTCATTCTCGCCGGCAGCGTCGTCGCGCAGCTCTTGATGATGCGGCGCAAAATCGACCACTGGCCGCTCTGGATCACGGTCGACATCGTGGCCGTCATCGTCTACGCGGCCAAGGCGCTCTACCTAACCTCGGCCGTTTACGCACTGCTCCTGGCGCTGTGCATCCAGGGCCTCATCACGTGGCGGGGCTTGGTGGAGCAAGAAGGCTTGCTCTCGTAGCGGGTGGCGGGTAGCACGTGGGCCAACGTGCTCATTCGTTAGCGTAAGACAGTGAGTTGCTCTACGGTTTGGCCGGTTGGGTGCTGTAAGATGGCGAAGTAGGTGCCGGCTCCGAAAGGTTGGGCATCGAACGTAGCTTGGTACGTCTGGCCGGCTTGGGCCATGCCGCTGTATAGGTCCACGACGTGCCGGCCGAGGGCGTCGTACACGGTGAGGGTCACGTCTCCTGCCGACGGTACGGTGAACTGGAGAGCGGTCGATGTTCGGAACGGATTCGGGTACGCCGGCCGCAACGCAAGCTGATCCGGGACACCGGAGGCCGCCTCCACAACGGGGCTGTAGCTTACGGTGCCGTCAAAGTCGACCTGGCGCAGACGGAAACGATGCAGCCCCGGCTCCAGGCCGTTCACCTCGTAGCCGTACTGACGCGCCTCGACCGTCGTACCAGCGCCACGAATGAAGCCAAGCTCTGCCCACCCGCTACGTGCGATCTGTTCATCCGCCACCTGCTCGCCCGCCACGCCGAGCGCCCAACGCTCGACAAAAAAGCCTGCGTTGTTCGTTTCGCTCGCGGTTGCCCAGGTAAGTTCGACGCCGGTGCTGGTAGCCACCGCGTCAAAATGAGTCAACTCGACGGGCAGTGGGCCGCCGGCAATCGCGACTGCGGAAAACTCGCTCGTCCCGCCGAAGTCGCTGGAGGTTGGATCTTGCGAGGTGGCCGTCAACGAGATGGATTCGCCCGAAGAGACGCCGGAGACCGTGATGGAGCCGGCGGTTTGCGTGGTGACGAGTGAGATGCTGACCGTGGTGGAGCCTAGAAAGCGAGTCCCTTCGCCGTGGCCGCTTGGGTCGGGCGTGACGGTGGCGAAGGCTTCGATGCGGTAGTCGAGGCCGGCCACAGAATCCAGGATGAAGGCGACATCGAAGTCAGGCCCGTTTTCCGTGATGCCGGTGATGACCGGGTAGTTCTGCAGCCCGTTCGGGCCGGTGTCCGTGTCGTCCGTGTCGTTTGCGGTCACGTCACTGGTCTCCGTTCCACCCGGGTCGCTGAGGTCGATACCGACTTGGCCGTTGTTGGCGATCCGGTTTTCCAGAATCGTCACCACCGCATCCTCCTCGATGTCGATGCCGTCGTCACTGTTGCCAAGATCCGTCGTGCCGTCGGCCCCGATACCGATGAGGTTGCCCTGGACCAACCCCGTCGCGCTACCGCCAAACTTGACGCCGTCCCCACCACTATCGGCGAAGACGTTGCCGATGACCGAGACATTGGCGCTCAGGTCCAACGCATCGAAGTTGGCCCCGTCGTTGCCGGCTCCAGAAATTCCGTCGGGGAGTGTCCCGATGTAATTGCCTTCTACGCGTGCATCTTGAGCATCTCCATCGAGGAGCACGCCTACGACGTTGTCCGAGATCACATTCCGGTCAGCCGGCGTCGATCCCCCAATGACCGTTCCCGTTCCGCTTGCTACGAAGACCCCAAAGAAATTGCCCACCGTGGATAAATCCGGGGCGATTCCGATCCAGCAGCCAGTCACCGTAGCACTCCCGCTCGTGATCTCGATGCCATCGTCGTCAAAGTTGATGATCGAAAGCCCACGAATGCTGACTCCGGCAGCTTCCACGGACAGGCCATCGTCTGGGCCGGCTCCCACGATGGCGATCACGATGTTGGCATCACTGCCCACACTGAGCGTGTTCTCGCTAGCCAGCGGATGACTGTAGCCGTCGATGGAGACATTGTCGTCCGTGATGGCCGGTAGCTCGTTAAGCAGAAAAATGGGTGCCTCGTTGTCGGAATCGAGCCCGTTTCCGGAAACGATGTTGAACTCGATAGCGTCGGTGCCGGCGTTGGCGTTAGCGACCTCGATGGCTTCCCGGAGCGTGCAGTCGCCATCGGTTTCGTCGCCGTCGGTACATTCGGCGAGGCTGTCGACCGCGTCGAAGGTTTGGTCGTCCGCCACCGTGTCCACCAGGATCGTGGTCTGGGCAGACACAGAGAGATAAAGGCTCGATACGAGCGCGAGGCACAGGAGGCGGAATGTCATGGCACGTACGTCAGGCGGGCCGTAGCAGCCGGCGCGTTGATCCGAGAGAGGTGTGGAGGAAACTAGCGGCCTCCGTAGGTCCGACGCCATACAAAAACGCCGGCCTTCGTGAAAAAGCCGGCGTCTATATCCGTCTAATACAGCGCCGTTCGGTGCTAGTCTTCGCGGTTCGAATCGACGACGAACGTGACGTTGCAGTTCAGGCGCCACTTGACGATGGTGTCGCCCTCGACAATGCACTGCATGTCTTTGACGTAGAGGTGGCGGATGTTGCGGATCGTTTCGCCAGCTTCGGTGACCGCGTTCTTGGCCGCGTCTTCCCAGCTGACATCTGACTCTGCAATGACTTCGATGACCTTGGCGAGAGACATAAGGAGGAGGGGTTAGAGTGATGATAGAGGAATCAGTGGTGGGTAGACTAGGTACGCTGCTGCAACGACCAAGTCAAAAGCACCACGGCTCTACTCGGCACTCCTCTGCTTCTCCCCATGGGTGTGGCAAGTGCTCTAGGACGGCCAGGTCAAAATGTCTTCCTCGTTGAACGAGCCTGTGTCGCACTGATTGAGCGCCTCCTTTTTGTCGACGAGATTGTAGCCGAGGTTTTGCCACTGGTCTGCCAGATAGTGATTCCATTCAGCGTAGTGTTCTAGCTCTTGCGGAAGCTCATCCTCAGCATAGATGGCCTCGACAGGGCAGACCGGTACGCAGGCATTGCAATCGATGCAAATGTCTGGATGGATCGCCAGAAAGTTTGGCCCCTCGAAGAACGCATCGACGGGGCAGACCTCGACACAATCGGTGTGCTTGCAGTTGATGCAAGACGCGGTGACTACGTAAGGCATGGTCGGAGTTTGGCGGGGTTCTAAGAAACGGTATCGGTTAGGTCGGCTGGCACAGGGCGTACCCGAAGAATCCGGATAGGGGCTTCGGTACGTCTAGGAAATCTAGATTTCTGGGGCAGAAGCTCGGGGCAAACGCAGGAGGTGCGCCCAGGTTGCTTTACACCGTGGACGCTTCAGCCGGCTGTGTGTCCTTGAGGCTAGACAACCGGGGCAGCGATTTGTGACCGTTACGCGGATCGGCACAGGTTTAGAGATGGTCTTCGGCTTTCCACTCCCCTCGCATGCTGATCTGCCGGCATGCACAACCGTTCTCGCTATGCGCCTTGCAACGCTTCTGCTCTTCGCTACTATCTTCGTTGGCTGTGGGACATCGCACCGGTTGAACGAGTACGACTTCCGAGGGGCCACCGTCGCCGTCGTGGCTGCGGTGCCGCCGGCTCCGTTCGTAACGGCCGGTTTCGATGAGGCCTGGGTCAGCCTCGACCAGCCCGTCCGCTCGGCAGTGCGTGTGGGGACGTACTTGGCGAAACGCCGTGAGGTCAAACAGGCGCGGGGCCGGCTCGACTCGGCGCTTGCCCTCGT
>JBCDHV010000261.1:0-5874 GCA_038749615.1 Bacteroidota bacterium | reverse complement strand
GGACTGGCTGTCCTGGGCGTCGTGCTGTTCTTGAGCGTGCGGAGCCGACGCCGGCAGCGCGCAATCCCCGTCGTCGAGCCGCCAAAAAATGCCTCGCGCGATTTCGTAGAGACCGTCGGCCGGCTCACGTTCAACCAGGGCGACCACGCCGAGTTGGCCGAGCGTCAGCGCCGGCAATTCTTCGCTCAGGTACGCCGAACGCTGAACCTCGACGTCCCAGGCGATCCCCTCGAGGCAGCCTTCCTACGCCGGCTGGCTGCACGAGCCGGCCAGCCCGTCGATGAAACCAAAGCGCTCATCTCTGACCTGTCCAGCCCACCGAACTCAGCCGAGCAGGCCCTCCGCCGCGCCAAGCGCATCCATGCCTTCTGGCAGGGTTGATGTGGCAGATGTTGCGGTGTGGCTATGTGGCAAGGATCTTATCCCCAATCATATGATGTGGCAGGTGTTGCAGAATGGCAGTGTGGCCTAGGTTGGTTAGTTGCCACATCTGCCACACTGCCACCGAGCCACATAGCGTGGCAGCTGTTGCACAGGGGCAGACGTAGCGGGCATCTTCAACTACCCAACCACCCAACCACCCAACCACCCAACCCCCCAACCACCTTGGAACCATCGAGTGCTGGAAAACTGAACCTCGGAGCCGTTCAACTTGCGGCAAGCTGGCTGCGTGAGGCCATCGGCCGTGTCATCGTGGGGCAGCGAGAGCTGATTGATCTAATGATCGCGGCCCTGTTTGCCGACGGACACGTGCTCATCGAGGGCGTACCCGGTGTGGCGAAGACACTCACTGCTCGACTGATGTCGCGTGCCATCTCGGCGGAGTTTTCCCGCATCCAGTTCACGCCCGATCTGATGCCGGCGGATGTCATCGGGACGTCCGTGTTCAACCAGCAGAAAAGCATCTTCGAGTTTGCCGTCGGGCCGATCTTTGCCAACGTGGTGCTGATCGACGAGGTGAACCGGGCACCGGCCAAGACGCAGGCTGCGCTGTTCGAGGTGATGGAGGAGCGGCAGGTGACCGTCGATGGCGCGACCTACGCGATGAAGCCGCCGTTCTTTGCGCTCGCCACGCAGAATCCCATCGAGCACGAGGGCACCTACCGGCTCCCGGAAGCGCAGCTCGACCGCTTCCTGTTCAAACTCATCGCCGGTTATCCGACCCTCGACGAGGAAACCTCGCTCCTAGACGCTGCCCACAAACGGCAGGCCCGCATCGACCCGGACGCGCTGCAACCCGTACTCGCCGGCGCGGATATTCCTAAGCTCCAGGCTGCTGTTCGGAGTGTGCACATCGAGCCAAGCGTGCTGCGCTACATCGCCGAAATCGTTCACGCTACGCGAGATCATCCGGCCCTCTACGTGGGCGGTTCGCCCCGGGCCTCGTTGGCATTGCTCCGTGGGGCGCAGGCACTCGCAGCGATGGACGGCCGGGACTACGCGGCTCCGGAAGACGTGCGGCGTGTCACCGAGCCGGTGCTTCGCCACCGGCTGCTACTGACGCCAGATCGCGAACTCGACGGCACGACGACCGAGGACGTGATCCGGCAGGTCGTGGCGAGCGTCGAGGTGCCCCGGTAGGACTCGTTCGGACGCTCGTGAGATGACCAACCGCTTTTTCTATCTCCTCACCGGTCTCGTTGCCCTTGCCGTGGGCGCGTACCTACTGCCGCTCCTGCTGCCGGCGGTCATTGTGGGTACGCTTCTACTTGCCGGGGTAACGCTGGTCGATGCATGGGTGCTGTGGCAGGGCGGGGCCCTGCACGTCGAGCGGACGGTGGCCGACCGGCTGTCGAATGGCGACTTGAACCCTGTTGCCCTTGCCCTCGAAAGCACGTATCCGTTCGAGACGCAGGTTGAGGTCATCGACGAAATACCGGCCCAACTCCAGGTGCGCGACTTGTCGCTCGACGTCCACTTGCCGGCTCACGAGACGAAACGACTGCGCTACGAGGTTCGGCCCACGACGCGTGGCGTCTACGGATTCGGGCAGACGCGGGCCTACGCACGTACCCGGCTTGGGCTGGCCGAGCGGGGATTTGCCGGCTCGAATGCTGTCGATGTCGCGGTATATCCGTCCTACATGCAGGTGCAAGCCTACGCGCTCTACGGCGTCGCCGACCCCTTTGCCGAGACGGGCATCAAGCGCGTCCGCCGGCTCGGGCACACGATGGAGTTCGATCAGATCCGGCCCTACACCGTCGGGGACGACGTGCGGACCGTGAACTGGAAGGCTACGGCCCGCCGGCAGGCGCTCATGGTCAACCAGTATGAGGACGAGCGGGCGCAGCGGGTGTACTGCGTGATCGATAAAGGCCGGCTGATGAAGTTGCCCTTCGACGGGCTGACGCTGCTCGATCATGCCATCAACGCGTCACTCGTGCTCTCGCACATCGTTGTTCGCCGGCACGACCGCGCCGGCCTGCTGACCTTCGCCGAAACCCCCAGCCGGTTCATCCCGGCCGATCACCGGACCGGCCAGCTCGTCCGGCTTCAGCAGGCGTTGTACGACGTAGAGACCGGGTTTCTGGAGTCGGATTTCGAGGCGCTGTTTGCGCACGTTCGTGCCCGGATCAAGCGGCGCAGCTTGCTCATGCTCTTCACCAACGTCGAGACGATGGCCGGGCTGCGCAGGCGTTTACCGGTCTTGCGCCGGCTGGCCCGCTACCACCTCGTCTGCGTCGTCTTCTTCGAAAACCCCGACGTGACGGGCCTCGCCGAAGAGAAGCCGGCCACCGTCGAGGCCGCATACACGCAGGCGGTTGCGCAGCGCTTCGGGCAGGAAAAGCGGGAAATCGTGCGCGAACTCACTCGCCACGGCATCCTCAGCGTCCTCACCCCACCGGAGGAGCTGACGGTCAACACGCTCAACAAGTACATCGAGGTGAAAGCCAGGCGGATGCTTTGATGTGGTGCGTGGGTTTGTTGGGTGTGGATCGTAGAGGGATTCACTACAAACTACAGACAACAAACCCACACACTACGACTACATCACCACCGCCTTACGAGTAAAGGCGCGGCCTGGCGTGACCAAGCGGATCAGGTAGACGCCGGCGCTGAGAGTAGAGGCGTCGAAACGAAGGGCGTGGGTGCCGGCGGGGTAGCTGCCTTGGGCCAGTTCACGCACGCGCCGGCCGGCGAGGTCGTAGACCGTCACGTTGAGGTCGGCGGGCTCGGGGAGCGCAACCTGGACCGTCGCAGAGGACCGAAGCGGGTTCGGGTAGGGAGGCGTCAGCTCGAAGCGCTCGGGTAGCGTCGTGCTAGCTTCGTTGGAGACCGCCGTGCCGGTCGTGGTCCACGCTACGGCATAGTCGGCCGATGCGGTCACGTCGAGCACGGTCAAGGTGCTGTCGGCGGGGTCCCAGATCGAGCGGGTGACCGGCATCCAAGGCTCCGAGGTGTCGGCGCGGGAGACCAGGCCCGGGAAGGCCTCGGTGGCCAGCGAATCGAGCACCGCGTTCATCTCGAACGTGAGATTGACCAGGAAACCATCCGTTCCGGCTTCGATGAACTCGACGCGGCGGTGCCGGCCCTCGGTCAAGGCTACGACTTCGGATACCTCGGGATCGTCTCCGCCGCGCGGGCGCACTTCCTCGACGCGGATCGCCTCGATGGCAGGGAAGCCGGCCTGCTTCCCGTTTCGGACATCGACGGTCACGCCGGCATCTTCAAACTGGAAACTCGATTGGGTGCCCGTGTTGGTTTGATGTTGAATGATGACCGACTTCGGGCCTTGCAGAGTGGTAATCGGGACTTTTCTCGTGCCGCCGCCCTGCTGGGGGACATCGAAGGTGGGCGGGAATTTTTTCATCACCGCGTCCAGTTCGTGAAACTCAGCGGCACCATCCTTGTCGAGGTCGGCCGCCGGGTTTTTGGCGTACTGAACGAACGCGCTCGTAAACGCGCCCGTGGTCACGGGCTGGCCGGCTCCGTCCGTTTTCAGCGTTCCGTCAGGGTTGGCTACCGGGACATTGGCTTGGGCCTGTTTGTCCGCACTGGCCGACATGAGGAGGATCAGATCCTGTTTGTTCTTGTTGGCTTCGGCGCGGAATGGCATCTCGGCGGTCCCAGAGAAACAGGTCTCGAGCAAGACGAAGTTCTTCTTCGCTCCAACACCCAGCACGGCTTTTGCCAGAGCGGCGTGCTCAAACAACGCCGACGAGTTCGGTCTGGGGCCTTTCAGGATGATTCCGTCCGCTGGGATGCGCGCGGTTTTGCGCAAGCCGTGGCCGACGTAGTAGAAATACAGCTCATCACATTTTCCCTGTAGACTGGTCAGCTTCGCGATCAACTCGGCCGGCGTCGGGTTGTCGAGGCGTTCGATCTGGGTGGTGGCAAGACCGATCTGGGACGTCAGATAGCTGGTCATCAAGCCGGCTGTTTCCTGGAAGCCGAGATGGTCGCCCGTGTTGGGCCTGTCTAGCGGCCGGCCGGTCACCACGAGGGCGCAGACGCTGGCTGGCCCCGACGCCGGGGGATTGCCGATCTCCAGGACAAACGGCTCCTGCACCACGGCCGGCTCCACGACGTCCTCCAGGTTGTGGATCGACGTGCCCTCCGTATCGCCTGGCGCAAACAACACCCGAGGCAATCCCTCCTCGGCGAGCAGATCAGCATCCGGTGGGGCTGGCAGGGCGGTCACCGCCGGCACGGCACCGTAGAGGTAGTCCTTTCCAAACAGCGCGCCGGGGGCTCGGTCCACGTACACGACGTAGCCGGGGCCTGGGAGGGCGTAGCACTCGCCGCCCTCAATGGCCGGGCAAATCTGGGAATCGGCGAGCATGCCTTCGGACAGCGTGATGCGCGCGGCTGAGCAGTTCGGGTTCGTGGCCGGGCATTCGCCCAGATCCATCGCTACGCCCCGCGCCTCCTCGTACAGCACAAAACGTTCCAGTGGGTCGACGCAGGCCGTGGCGTCACCGACCACTTCAAGGCCGGCAGACGCTGGCGTGTCGGCTTCGAGGGACGCCGTGTTGCAGATCTCGTCGAGAATGACTGGGGTGGCCTTGCTCGACAGGGTGATGGTGATGGTCTGGCCGGCCGGGACATCGTCGAAGGTGCAGGTGACCAGCCAGGGGGTGTTCGTACCACCCGAAACCTGGCAGCTGCCGTTCTCCACACCCTCGAACGCGGCCTTGACGCCGGCACTCGGGAAAAACCGGTCGGCCTTCAGAAACGTGCTCTGCGGAGGGACGAGAAGCTCCGGGAGTTCATCCTTCACCACGAGTTGGTCCGCCGGCTCGTTCGTCTCCACTTCGATGCGGTACGTGAGCGCATCGAACGGTCTCGTCGTGGGGCCCGAACTGACGGCTTTGGTGATCGAGAAACCGCCGTCCTGCACCGTGATGGTTGCCGAACTCGAGTTGTTGCTCTCGTCTGGGTCGGAGAATTGGCCGGAGACGCTGGCCTCGTTCGTGATGACGCCGGCTTGCGCGGCGCGGACGGTGATCGTGATCTCGGCTGTCGAGCCGGCAGTGAACGTGCCGAGGTCGCACCGTACGGTCGATCCGTCGAATTCGCAGCTGCCCACAGACGAGGCCGCACGCACGAATTCGAGGCCGGCCGGCAGGGCATCGAGCACGGTCGTCTGCGGCGAGTCGAGCGGCCCACCGCCGGCGGTGCTGGTGTTGCGCACCACGAGGCTAAAGCTGACCTCCTGGCCCACGCGGACGGTCTCGGACAGGGCTTGTTTTTCGATTTCGAGGTCCGTCGCCCACGCACAGGTGGTGGTAAAAGCGGCGGCGAACAGCAGAAGGAGAACGCGAGTCATGAGTCGGGCAGGCAGGGTGGAAAGGGTCCTACAAGCTACATCCGGGCAACTTTTCGAGTCAGCGCCAGCGAAATAAGGAAGCCGTTCAGCGCAGGGAAGACGGC
>JBCDHV010000260.1:0-5883 GCA_038749615.1 Bacteroidota bacterium | reverse complement strand
GCGCGATGAGCACATCGTACGCCTGATCGAGCGCGTGCTGATGGGCCGCTTCCAACGTTTCGCCCATCCCGATGCAGAGCGTAGACCCTCCTGAAACGATGCGCGGCGTCGGCAGCGGCATATCCTTTTCGAGGTGGATGCGGATCGTCGCGCGGCCGGCGGCTTCGAGGCTTACCCAGGTCGGCTCGGCCGTGCCCATTGCCGCGTGCAAGTCGCCGAGCGAAAGCAGACCGCCGTCGACCTGCACCGGCAGATACACCGTCGCGCCCGGCGACAGCTCGCGAAGGTCCATGTTGCCCCCGAACGGATACGCCGGCATGAACGTCGATCCTTCGCCTTCGGCCGGGGCCACGCCGATGCAACCGATCATGGGCTCGATGGGCACGTGGACACGCTCGCTGATGTGAAGGAGGCCGTCGGCGTGCGGGATTTCTTTGGCCGTCACCTCGGTGGCATGGTGGCCCAATCCGCCGAAGTTCGGCATCCACACGGACCACGCCCGCTTGATCTCCACCGACACGATCTCGACACGCAGCGCATCGCCAGGAGCAGCACCCTCGACGAAGACCGGCCCCGTGATCAGATTGAAGTTCTCCAACCCAATCGTCTCGACAGTCTCTCCGTTCGAGAGGCGTTCGTAGGCTACATCGCCCGTCTCAAAGGTAACCGTGCTGCCCGGCTCGACGCGCAGAGCCGGCGGATGGGCAGCACTGAACGAGGCCGTGCGATGGGCGGTGGTGACCGTCATGATTCAGATGGATTGGTTAGACAGAGACCCTGTTGGGCAGAAACAGAGTTAAGCAGAGACAGAGTCCACGCGGACGCGGCGTCCGTCGGCATTCGAAGCCAGGCAAGCGTCCAGCACACGCTGGACCTCAGCCCCGCGGTGGAAATCAGGCTCGGCGGGGGTGCCGGCACGGATGGCGTCGATAAAGCGGACTTGGTTCGTAGGGGTTGGCGTGCAGAGGACCGGCGTCCACGTAGGGCCAAGCGCGGCGTCGCCGAGGCACGTCTCGAGCAGATGATACGACGTGTCGAGGTTTAGCCGAAGCGCCCCTTCCGTGCCATGCACCGAGAGCGTGAGCGAGTTGGCGTGGCCCGTCGCATGCCGGCTCATGTGGACGACGCCTTCCGCTCCGTCAACGGTCGAGGCCATGACGAAGGCCGAGTCGTTCGCATCGAGTGTGTACTCGCCGATCGTGTTGCCGGGCACCTTCTCGAACGTTTTGAGCCGGCAGGCCACCTCGTCGAACGACCCCACGACGAAGCTCGCAAAGTCGAGAATGTGCACGCCGATATCGCCCAGCACCCCGACGCTCCCGTGTGCCGTGGACATGCGCCAGAGCCACAGCGGCTCCGTCCGCCAGTCGCCCCAGATGGTGGTCGTCGCCCAGCTTTGCAGGTAGCGCGCCTCGAAGTGCCGAATGGTGCCCAGCGTGCCGGCACGGACCATCTCCGCAGCCCGCTGCAGCGCCGACGAGCGGCGGTACGTCAGATTGACCGCATGCACCTTGCCCGAGCGTTCCGCCGCTGCGGCCATCTCCGCCGCATCGGGATACGTGAGTGCCAAGGGCTTTTCGCAGAACACGTGCTTGCCGGCGTCGAAGGCGGCCAACGAGATCGGCTTGTGAAACGCATCCGGCGTGACCACCGCCACGGCATCGACGGTGGGGTCTGAAAGCACGGCCTCCGTGTCGGTGGAGGCATGCGGGATGCCGTACGCGTCGGCAAAGGCCTGCGCCGTATCCAGATCAACATCGACGGCGGCGTAGAGCCGGCAATCCGGCAACGCGCCGAACTGCCGGGCATGGGCATGCGCCATCGAGCCCGTCCCAATCAGAGCGAGATTCATTCGAGTGTGTGGTGGTTACTGCGGGAGCCGCGCAATTTGAGGCACTGAAGTATGGGGATCAAGTTCGCTTCGCGAAGGTGGAGAGGGGGGATACGTGCCAGGTGGATGGGTGAGGCGGCTCGCTTCGCTCGAGAATCGACTCGCCGTGCCCTACAGCGGTGGCATGACCGGCGAGCAACGGAAGCTCCGCTGTCAGCCTCGCTGTTCTCTTCCAAGATGGAACCCACCTCTCAACCGTTCACCCTTTCCATCTTCCCACTTGAGCGAAGCGAGAGATTTCGCTGAACATCGTTAAGTTGTTGATTGAATCCGCATATCGGCGTGCCCTATCTTTTCATGCCCAAGTTCTCTGGATTTCCCCGAGTTTTATGGGTTTGAACGTCCCACCAGCCCGCCACGCCTCATGACTACGCCTCCTCGACGGACCTTGAAGGGTCTGGTCAACACCGACCCGCACGTCGTGCGCTGGCTGAAATCGTTCGCCGAGTTTGGCGCGCGCGTCTTCATTTCGGTGGGGTTGACGGCGACGGCACTGACGGCGCTCGCCTTTGTGCTGGGCCTAGCCGGCGCGGTGTTGGTGGCGATGGGCCTGTTTGGCTGGGCCTTCGTGCTGTTGTTGGTCTCGGTAATCTTCGACGCCGTGGACGGCTCCGTGGCCCGGACCCAAGGGGTATCGTCCCAAACCGGCGCGTTCCTGGACTCGACGCTCGACCGGTACGTCGACATTGCGATTTTCCTTGGCATCTCCTGGTATTTCTTCGAAGCCGGCGACAAAACCCTGGCCTTCGTGACCTTTGCTGGCCTGATCGGGGCCGTCGTCACAAGCTATTCCACGGCGCGGGCCAGTTCGCTCGGCGTGAGCCAGTACGTCGGGCCGTTCGGCCGGCTGCATCGCGCGTTGACGGTGCTCGCCGGCGTCGGGTTGCCGTTCCTGTTGCCGGCTGCCGTCTGGGTCCTGGCAATCTTCGGCAACCTGACAGCCGTCAACCGGCTCATCACGTACACCAAAATCCTACGCCAACGCGACGCCGACGCCCAAACGACCACTGCAGGCCCTGCCGGCGACGGTGAACCAGCCGACCTCGAAGCCACCGCCGAAATCGAACTCCGCGAGTCTTGAGGGTTCAGGGGAAAGGGAGCAGGGTGAAGGGGACGTTTGCCACGCTTCACCATGTGCTGAATCCAGGCGCCCAAATTCATCGAGCCGGCCCGGAATTCACTTGACAGGCTCCATCGAAACCACAAATTCCCCTTCACCCTTCACCCTTCACCCTTCACCCTTCACCCTTCACCCTTCACCCTTCACCCTTCACCCTTCATCCTTCATCCCCCACCACCCACCGTCCCCGCCCAGCTCAAGCGTTGGTTGAGCCGAGGGTATTCGAAACTGACCGGGGTGCCGCTGCTTCAGTTTGGGCGCATTCTGCCTCAGTTGTACGTGGGTGAGCAGTACGGGAAGCGAGGAATGGAAACGCTTCGAGAAGCCGGCGTTACGGACACGGTGAACATGCGCATCGAGTTTGACGACGCCGAGCACGGCCTCACGCTCGACCGCTACTGCTACCTCCCCACCGTTGACGATACGCCGGTCTCGCTCGATCACCTTCGCGAAGGAGCTGCGTTCATCAGAGACGCCATCGATGCTGGACGGACCGTCTACGTGCACTGCGCCGGCGGCCTCGGGCGCGCGCCTTCGGTTGCGATAGCCTACCTCATCACGACTGGTCTGACCTTCGACGAAGCCCACGCCAAAGTTCGCGCCGGCCGGCCGTTCGTTTCGCTGAAACCCGGGCAGGTCGCGCGGTTGCGGGAGTTTGAGGAGCTTGTGTGATGTGGCTGTGTGGCTGTGTGGCTGTGTGGCTGTGTGGCTGTGTGGCTGTGTGGCTGTGTGGCTGAAGATGCTTGTCACATCTGCTACCCTGCAACACGTGCCCCCCCACCCCTGCAACACGTGCCACATAGCCACCCCAACCCTGCCACTTTGCAACACCCAACGCTCCGCCACCACCTCACCCGAACTGCACAGCGGCTCGTGCCGAGCGGACTCGTGCGGGGCACATCGGGGAACGTGAGTGCACGGACCGACGGCGGGATGCTCATCACCCCATCGGCGGTGCCGTACGAGGAGATGACGGCCGGCGGCATGGTGTTCGTGCGCATGGATGGGGTGGCAATCGGCGGCAAGCCGTCGAGCGAATGGCGGATGCATCTGGACGTGTACCGCAGCCGAGCCGACGCCCGAGCCATCGTCCACACGCACTCGACGTACGCGACGGTGCTCGCGTGTGCCGGCCTCGATCTGCCGGCGTTTCACTACATGGTTGCAGCGGCCAACACCGACCGGGTGCGCTGCGCCGGCTATGCGACGTACGGTACGCAAGCCCTGTCGGATAACGCCCTGGCCGCGCTCGGCACTGACGCCAACGCCTGTCTCCTGGGCCATCATGGCGTCCTGGCCCTCGGCAGTTCGCTCGATCATGCCTTCGGCCTCGCTGAAGAAATCGAGCACCTGTCCGAAATCTACGTCCACCTCCGCCAACTCGGACCGGTCGAAGAACTACCGGCCGAGGAAATGCAGCGCGTTCAGGAGGCCTTCAAGTCGTACAAGCGCTGATCTGATGAACAGGTAGAGGGCGGGCCGTATCCGGCGGCACCAACTGGAACCCGTGGGGCCTTCTCCGTTCAATTCGTGGTCCCCATGCCGGCACGTCTCTTCACCTCTACTCTCTGTTCACCACGTATCTGTTCATGAAGATTGCCATTCTTGGGACCAGCAACATCGCTGAAACTCGGCACGCGCCGGCCATTGCCAAGCTCCCCGACGTACACCTGTGGAGCGTTCACAGCCGCAACCTCGACAGCGCCTCGGCCTTTGCCGACAAACACGGCGCTCAAAGCTCGACGCCGGCCTACACCGATCTCGACGCTCTTCTCTCCGACCCCGAACTCGACGCCGTCCTCGTCACCACGCCGGACAAAGTGCACGCCGAGCAGGTCATCGCTGCGGCCAAGCACGGCAAGCATGTGCTCTGTGAGAAGCCGATGGCGACGTCGCTCGAAGAAACGCGCGAGATGATCGACGCCTGTGAGCTAGCCGGCGTCAAGCTCGGCATTGCCTATCAGATGCGGTTTCACGCCGGCGTCCGCGCGGTTCACGACATGATCCAATCCGGCCGGCTCGGCCCGCTGCGGCACATGCGTGTACAGTGGACCTTTCAGGCCCAAGACGACAGCAACTGGCGCGCCTCGGATGAGGTCGGGAAATGGTGGGGGCTCGCCGGCGTCGGCACGCACTCGCTCGATCTCATCCGCTGGTTCATGGTGCCGACGTGCGGCGAGATCAAGAACTTCACGAGCATCGTCACGCGGCCCGTCTGGGGCAACCACGACGAGAATGCCCTGCTGGCGATGGCCTTTGAGAACGGCGCGACGGCCGAGATGATGTCCAGCGTGCTCTACCAAGGCCCCCGCATGGCCGAAATCTACGGCCGCGACGGCTACGTCATCATGGACGAGGCGCTAGGGCAACACGGCGAAGGCTCAATCCGCACCCACGAAGGCGAATTCCACTTCAAACCCGTCGACCCCTTCGCCGGCCAACTCGCCGATTTCGCCGCCGCCATCCGCGACGACCGCCCGCCGGAAGTCGACGGACAAGAAGGCCGGAAGAACGTCGAGTATCTGCTCAAGACAGCTTGAACGTGGTACGTGGTTGCGTGGTCTGTGGTACGTGGTTGTGTAGTCCGTAGCCTGTAGTTCGCTGGCCATGCCACAAACTACCCCCCTCAG
Source organism: Bacteroidota bacterium (assembly GCA_038749615.1). Classification (GTDB taxonomy): domain Bacteria; phylum Bacteroidota; class Rhodothermia; order Rhodothermales; family DATKEJ01; genus JBCDHV01. Next base: position 242 of record JBCDHV010000260.1, on the reverse strand, counting down.
ACTCACCTACCACAGACCTACGTACCACGTACCCACGTCACGCCCATGCGTCACCTCCTCTCTACCCTGCTCCTCGGTCCTGTGCTGGTCTACCAGGGCCAGCAGGTCAAGAAGCGCGTGTTGCGGCTGCCGGAGCCGCCGGGAGATCGAGCGGGCGTGATAGGTGAGGGGCCGGCCCTCAGCGTGCTGATCGTTGGGGACTCGTCGGGGGCGGGCGTTGGGGCCTCGCATCAGGACGAGGC
>JBCDHV010000259.1:0-5924 GCA_038749615.1 Bacteroidota bacterium | reverse complement strand
GGCGTCGAGTTGCGTGCTGGCTTCTTGGAGTTCGCGCTCGGCGATCTCGGTCGATTCCAGGTGCAAGGGCGTCGGGCCGTACTGGCTGATCAGGCCGCGGTAGCCGACGAACATGCGCGACCGCATCGACGGTGCGGTACGCTCGCGGAGCGACCGCTTGGTCGGTGAGCCGTAGAGCGCCACGTCGAGGTCGTAGAGCTGTTCTTGCACGGCGTCGATGCGAGTGGCGAGGTCGGTGCTGGGCCGGCGGGCGCGGTCGTGGGCGTCTTCGAGCGCCTCAATGCGGTCTTCGGCGCGGTCCATCGCATTCGAGAAGAGCGTCATCTCGTTCATCAGGCGTTCCATGCGCCCGCGGAAGGCCGCCATCGCCTCAGGTTGTGCGGAGGGAAGCGCGCCGTCGCGGAGGGGAACCACGTCGAACGAGACGGGGCCGGAGAGTGTGCTCGTTTCTCCGTTGGTGACGCGCACGAGGGTGGCCGAGTAGGTGTCAGGCTCGACTTCGAAGCCGCCGGCGCGGTTGTCCTCGCCGGGTGTGAGTGGCCCGAGGGCGTCCCGCTCGAGATCCCACGCGACGCGGTGCAGGCCTTTCGAGGTCTTGCCCTTGACGCGGGCAACGACATCGCCTTGGGCGTCACGGACGTGCAGCTCGACGCGGTCGGCTTCTTCGTTCCGCTCGGCATCCAGGGCGTCCCATCCGGGGAACGGCACGTCAGCACCGTCCTCGATCTCACCCTCGGCCTTCTGGCGCTGGGCTTCGAGGCTTTGGTAGCCGTCGCGGAGGTAGTACGTGAAGACGGCTCCGTATTCAGGATTGGGTGCGCGGTACTCGTCGTCGCCAACGGAGCCGTTGGTGCCCGACCGGTAGCGGAACCGCTTGGCATCACGCAAGCCAAACAGGTGCCCTTCGCTCGCCACGACCTCGTCGGTCATCTCTCGAAGCGGGCTGTAATCGTCTAGGACGAGGAAGCCACGCCCGAACGTCCCGGCGACCAGGTCGTGCTCGCGGCGCTGGATGACGAGGTCGCGCACACCGATGGTCGGCATGTCACCGCCGAGCTCGATCCACTGACCGCCCCGGTCGGGCGAGAAGTAGACGCCGAACTCGGTGGCTGCAAACATCAGATTGGGCTCCACGTGGTCCTGCACGAGACGCCACACCAACGTGCGCTCGGGAATGCCCTCTGTTGCCATCGTCCACGACTGGCCCCGGTCCGTGCTCTTGACGAGGTACGGGGCGAAGTCGCCATACTTGTGGTTGTCCAGGGCCGCGTAGACGGTGTTGGCGTCGTGCAGATCGGCGTAGACGTGGTTGACGAACGCCGTTGCCGGCACGCCGGAGATCGAGCCGACTTCGATGGCGCGCCAGGTCTCGCCGCCGTCTTCGGTGACCTGCAGCAGGCCGTCGTCTGTGCCGGCGTAGACGATGTTCGCGTCCTGCGCAGAGACGTCAACCGACGTGATGGTGTTGTAGACCGACATCGCGTAGATGTCCCACGCGTTGTCAATCGACTGCACGCGGCCCATGATCGGCAACTCGAAGCGGTCCTGGTTGCGGGTCAGGTCGCCTGAGATGGCCGTCCAGCTATCGCCGCGGTTGGTCGACATCCAGACGCGCTGCGAGGCGAAGTAGATCGTGGCCGGATCGTGCGGGCTGACGATGATCGGCGCGTCCCAGTTGTAGCGTTCGGGGCCAGCGCCGGCTTCAGGTTGGGGCACGATATACGTCGCTTCACCCGTCACGCGGTCAATCCGGTGCAGGTTGCCCTGCTGCGATTGCGCGTAGGTAATGTTCGGGTTGCCCGGTTCGGTGGCCGATTGGTGCCCGTCGCCGCCGAGCGTCAAGAACCAATCGCCATTGCCGGCTCCTTCGCGCGTATCCGTGGCCGAGGGACCGCCGTGCGAGCCATTGTCCTGCGTGCCACCGAAGATGTTGTAGAACGGGAGGGCGTCGTCGACGGCGACTTTGTAGTACTGCGTCACGGGCAGGTTGTCGATGTAGCGCCAGCTCTCGCCGCCGTCGAAGGATTCGTACAGACCGCCGTCCGTTCCGGAGAGCAGGTAATCCGGATCGGTCGGGTGGAAGGCGAGGGCGTGGTTGTCGACGTGCTTACGGGCGGTGTTCTGGATAAAGAACGTCTCACCGTGGTCGTTCGACTGCTGCACGCGCACGTCCATCAGGTAGATGCGGCCCTCGTGGTGCGGGGAGGCGTACAGCTCCTGGTAGTAGTGCGGGCCGGTGCCGCCGGCGACGGCGTCGGACATCTTGCGCCAGCTCGCGCCGCGGTTCGCGCTCATCCACAGGCCGCCTGAGCGCTGGTCCGTTTCGATGGCCGCGTAGACGACATCGGGGTTCTGAGGCGAGATCGCGAGGCCGATTTTACCCATGTTGCTCTTGGGCAAGCCGCTCGTTAGCTCAGTCCACGTCTGGCCACCGTCGGTGCTCTTGTGCAGGCCCGTGCCGGGGCCGCCGCCCATGTAGGCCGCGACGGTTCTATGGCGGTCCCACGTGGCGGCGTACATCACATCGGGATCGCGGGGGTCGACGACGAGATCGGTCGCGCCGGTCCAGTCGCCGCCGCCGAGGACTTGTGTCCACGTTTCGCCGGCGTCCTCGGTGCGGTAGAGTCCGCGCTCGCCGCCGCTGTTCCAGAGCGGACCCTGGGCTGCAACGAGCACCACGTCCGAGTTGTCCGGGTGGATCCAGATGGTCGAGAGGCGTTCGCTGTCTTTGAGGCCGCGGTTTTCCCACGTCTTGCCGCCGTCGGTCGAGCGGTAGATGCCGTCGCCGTAGGCGGTGTGGCGCCCACCAACGTTCTCGCCCGTCCCGACCCAGATCGTGTTCGGGTTCCGATGGTCGATGGCGATCGAGCCGGTCGAGTAGGAGGCTTGCCCGTCGAACAGAGAGGTCCAGGTGGTGCCGCTATTCGAGGTCATCCAGACGCCACCGCTCCCGATGGCAACGTACCACGTCTGCGGATCGTCTGGGTGAATCGCGATGTCGGCCACACGCCCGGACGTGAAGGCCGGCCCAACGCCGCGCCACGACAAGGCGTTGTACGTCAAGCTCGCCACGGTGGGCGTGTCATCGGATGGGTCATCTTGTGCCTGCGCGGGAAGGACCAGCAGGAGGGAAAGAAGAAAGAAGAGAAAGCGCATAAGGGGGGAAGCAAAAATTGAAGCGCGTGCAAGAAGGAGACGAAGTCCGTAGAATATATCCTCGGGCGAAAGACTATGTCCACGCGAGAACGGCTCCAGCAGGGGCTACGGAGCTCCTTCGCACAGATCTCAACCGCGCCGCGACCCAGGGTCGGCTCGATCTGCGGGTTGCAGTGTAGGTAGCCGGCCTGCTGGTCTGTTGGCGAACGGATGGCCGTATTGCTTCGCGCATGCGTCAACCTCAATGGAGTGGTGCGGCTTTCGACGATTTGACGGCAAGAGGGTATCTTGATAGACCATGCGACCCTTGTGTGCACACCTCACGTTTCCCAGACGCCCCGATGAGAGATACCGTCTACTATTTCATTTTCAACGGTCTATCAGACTGGGAGGCTGCCCTTGCCCTGGCCGAGATCAACACGTCGAAGGCCTACACGGTCCAAACCGTGGCGCTCTCCTCCGGTCCGGTTATCACGGCCGCTGGGCTTCGCCTGACCCCTGACCTCGTACTGAGCGAGCTCAACGAAGCGCGTGCTGCTGCATTCATCGTTCCCGGTGGGCCTCTGTGGGAAGAGGGGGGAGGCAGGCCGGTGGACGGCACCGTCGTTCGGCTCGCGGAGGCAGGCGTACTCACTGCGTTTATTTGCGGCGGAACGTTAGTTGCAGCCCGGGCCGGTCTTGTTTCCAACCGCCGGTTTACGAGCAACATGCCAGGGTATGTCGAGCTATTCGTGCCCGACTTCGATCCAGGAGACCGCTATGTCCTGGATGATTTTGCGGTGACCGATCGGAGGGTCGTCACTGCTAGTGCTGTTGGTCAGGTGGAGTTCGCACGCGATGTGCTCCGTGAACTCGGTATCTACGATGAACCCGGCCTGCAGGAATGGTTCGCCTTGTTCAAGCACGGTACCGTTCCCGCGCGATACACGAGTTAGACGTGCCGTACACCGTTGCCTGGCGGTGCCTTGGTTCAAACCGGGCGTCAGCTCTTCTCCTCTCAGCCTAACCTCTAAGGAATCAGGGCCAGCACCGAGTCGGGCAACCCTGAGGAGATTGCCGGCGCTTCGGTAGCTGTTTGCCAGGGGCGGTCCGGCCACCAGCGCCCTGTGGGAAACACGTCTGCGGTGACGCTCTCGCCAGGCTTGGGGAACGCCACAGGGATGCCCAAGGTCTCCGCAGCCGCTAGGATGCGCTCGCCGGGCTCGGTCCATCCGTGCATTGCGAGGTTGAACATGCCCCAATGCACCGGCATGAGCACGCGCCCCTCGACCATGCGGTGAACGGTGACCGCTTGTTCGGGGCCGAGATGAACGTCGGTCCAGCCGGCGTTGTACGCTCCGGACTCGATGAGCGTCAGATCGAATGGCCCGTAGCGCCGGCCCACTTCGGCAAACGAGGGCGTGAGTGCGGTGTCGCCCGAGTAGAACACGCGTTGGTCGCGCCCCAGAATGGCCCAGCCGGTCCAGAGCGTGGCAGCGGTGTCGCCAAGCGAGCGGCCGGAGAAGTGCCGAGCCGGGGTGCTGACGAGTTCCAAGCCGGCTACGCGTATGCTTTCCCACCAGTCCAACTCGGTGATCGCCTCGGGAGCAATCCCCCAGTGCTCTAGGTGCGCGCCCACGCCGAGCGGGACGACCCACTGCGCAACGCGAGCTTGGAGCCGCTGCACGGTGGGCATGTCGAGATGATCGTAGTGGTCATGCGAGATGAGCACCGCGTCTAGCGGCGGCAGATCCTCCAGCGCCAGGGGCGACGGCACAAACCGGCGTGTACCCAGGAAGCGAGACGGCGAGACGCGCTCGCCCCACACCGGGTCGATCAACACGCGAGCGGAGTCCAGTTCCACCAGGAGCGTCGAGTGGCCCAGCCAGGTGACCCGGAGGGAGTCGCGCAAGGTGGCGAAGTCCTCTGCCGTGCGGGCTACGGTGGTTAGCGGTTCGGCGGGTTCTTTGTACGGCGTGTCGTCCGTGAAGAAGCTCCACGCAGCAGAAGCCATGGAGAGTTGGCCCTGCTGAGGGAGCACGTTGCGAAACGCCCCGTCGAGGTACTGAGGCGACTGCTGGGCACGGGCCAGCCGATCCCCCGCGAGCCGGCCGCCGAGCGCCGGCCATGCCTCCACCACTAGGGCAACGACCGTGATCAGCACACCAAGCGCGACGATACCGGCGATGCGCCGGCCTACGCGGCGTTTCGGGCGAGAGGCACGGTCGGACATGGCAAGCGTATGGGTTTTGGAGCTTCTTTGTGCGGTACGCAGACCGCCACCGGAGACGCCATGATACGAGGCCGAGTCAAAAGCGCGCGGCCACGCGGTTGATCTCCGCAGACGAGAGCGTTTGGCTGCCTCGCTGCTCTCGGGCGGCAACGATCATCGCTCGTCCAATTTCGGCGTTTGAGGTCCCGCCGCCCATCCGCCGGATGATCGGGGAGGCGAAGGTGAGCAAACGATAGGCCACGCGGTACAACGTGCCCCGAAGCTCTGCGCCGTGCTGGTCTTCGATGTAAGCGGGGCGAAACACGGTTACGCCGGGAAAGCCGGCAGCCTTCAGGTCGTCTTCCGTGCGCTTTTTTACCCTCGCCCACATGGCGTTGCCGTCGGCACCCGAGCCGGAGACGAAGCAAAAATGGAGGCCGGGGTTTTGGCGACGGAGCACGGCAGCCGCATTCAGGGCGTAGGCGTGCGTGATTTCGGTGTATCGCGCCTCGTCCATGCCGTTTGAGGAGACCCCGAGGCACCAGAAGCAGGCGTCCAGGCCCACCAATTGATCTGC
>JBCDHV010000258.1:0-5925 GCA_038749615.1 Bacteroidota bacterium | reverse complement strand
GCCGGGACGGTCGCTGCCTCGGCACTCGATGCCGTACACGCTCGAACCGGGAAAGCACGTGCCTTGCTGGTCGGATGCGGACTCGGCCGGCACGGCGATACCGATGAGTTTGTCCGCCACCTCATCGGGTCCACTACGCTGCCGGGCGTGTTGGACGCGGACGGTCTCAACGCCGTCGCTCCGGTCATCGACGAGCTTGATTTTGCCGGCCGATGGGTGCTCACGCCCCATCTTGGCGAGCTGCGCCGGCTGACAGGCCGCGAAGATCTTAGTACCGCATCTCGGCTCGAATTAGCGGTCGAGTACGCCGCATGCTGGAACGCCGTCGTCCTCGTCAAAGGCCTGCCGAGCGTCGTGGCCGGCCCAGACGGCACGGCCTACATCAACCCGACGGGCGGCCCAGCACTGGCCACCGCAGGAGCCGGCGACGTGCTCGCCGGTGCCATCGCCGGCCTGCAAGCCCAGGGCCTCGCGCCCCTCGAAGCGGCTGCGGCCGGCCTCTACCTCGGAGGCGCCGCCGCCGACCGTTACGCAGCGTCTCACGACGGCAGAAGCCTGCGAGCGATGGATGTGGTAGATGGGTTACGTTGATGTGGCTGTGTGGCAAGGTGGCATTGGTGTGGCTGTGTTGCAGGGTGGCAAATGTGGCAGGGCGGCAATGATGTGGCTGTGTGGCAAGGTGGCAAATGTGGCAGGGTTAGATTGCCACACAGCCACACCTGCCACACAGCCACCTTGCAACACCCTAATGCCCCGAATCCTCGCCGCGCTTTGGACGCTCCTCATCCTCGCCTCGTGCTCCATTCCGGGGCGCGACTTGCCGCGGGTCGAGATCGTTCAAATCGACAAGTTTGTGCACGCCGCGCTGTTTTTCGGCTTTGCCTGGCTCTGGCGTTGGGCCGGCGGGCGGACACGCGTGGTCTTGGCCTCCGGGCTCGTCTATGCGGTGATGACGGAGATCTATCAGGGCTGGCTTCCCTGGGACCGCACACCCGACCCGTTCGACATGCTCGCCAACACGGTCGGGCTAGTGCTAGGGCTGCTGGCGTGGTACGTCAAGTCGAAGCCCTGACCGTTTGGAACCGGCCCTGACTCCCGGCGTGCTGCCCCACCGATTCATTGATTCACCCCCTGATCCAGATCATTCATGTTTACGGGCATTATCGAGCACGTCGGGCGCGTGGCCAAGGCTGAGCCGTTGGGCGACGGCCGGCGGTTTACCATCGAAGCAGAATTTGCCGGCGCGTTGAAGCCGGACGAGAGCGTCGCTGTCAACGGTGCGTGCCTGACGGTGGTCGGGCAAACCGAGACGACGTTCGATGTCGAGGTCATCGAGGAGACGCTTGCGAAGACCTCGCTCGGGCTGATCGAAGCCGGCAGCCGAGTCAACCTAGAAAGAGCCATGAAAGCCGGCGGGCGGCTCGACGGGCATTTTGTGCAGGGCCACGTCGACACGACGGGCGTTGTGGAGCACGTCGAGACGCTGGAGACGAGTTGGCTGGTTCGTATCAGGTTTGATGCGGAGCGCCGGCCGTACCTGATTCCGGTGGGATCGATCACCGTCGATGGCGTGAGCCTGACGGTTGCCCGGCTGGAAGAGGAGACGTTTACCGTCGCGCTCATCCCCCACACCTGGACGCACACCATCGCGCCCGAGTGGACCCCTGGCCGGCCCGTCAACCTGGAATTCGACATGATCGGCAAATACGTCGTCGGCTGGCTCCAACACTCCGGCCAATCCTTGCCACAAAACTAGCCCCCTACCCAGTAGCCTTCTCCACCCACCCGCAGCGAGCAACGCGAGCGTCCTGCCCACCAACCCACCTTTCGTGTTGACTTTACCGCTCAGGGTTGCTTGTTTTGGGAAAGCGCTTACATGCCCACCGTAAGCGCTCCCATCACCCCTCCTTTTCTCCCCACTACACCACAGCCTCCATGCAGCGAAACGCTACTACGGCGCTTCTGGCGCTCCTCCTATGTCTGCCCGTCCTGGCGCAACCGACCGTCAACGGCAGCCTGATCGACCCGGATTACGTCCCCGTCGCGGCGAAAGCCAACTCGAATGCCGGCTTCGGCTCCAACATCGATGTCTCAGCGATCAAGATCTATCCGGACGATACCAACGGCATCCTCTACATCGGCGTCGAAGGCAAACTCGACACGGGCAATAGCAACGGTATCGGTCTCTGGCTAGGCTTCTCCGAACAAACAGGCATCGGCGCAGGATCAGCCCTCGGATTTGATGGTGCTGGGCACTACATCAGCGGCCAAGGCGGCGGTACCAATGACGACTTCGCCGCCGACTTCGAAGTCGATTACATGTTTGCCATCAACCCAGGCGGCGGCACCGCCAATGTCTTTCTGGATGCTGCGAGCGTGGTTGGTGGAACCACGGCAAGCTTCCTAGGCCAAACCAACCAAACCGGGACATCAGCCCAAAACACCAACACCGAGATCTTCTCAGCAAGCAGCGTCACCTTTGCCTTCAACAACGGCGGTGGCAGCGACCAGGGCCTCGAACTCTCGATTCCCTACAGCGAGCTGGGGGTCACTTCTGCGGGTACGGTGACGATCTTGGCCTTCGTCGTCAGCGATACAGGGTTCTTCTCCGATGTCACGGTCCCAGGTGACGTGGTGGTTGGCAACCCCGGCTTCAACACCGACTTCACCGCGATCGATGCCGTAAAACGCCCTGGTCCGTACAACACCGGCCCGCTCTCGCTCTCGTCCAGCGTGCTGCCCGTCGAGTTGGTTGAGTTCACCGCTACTGCCGGCTCGGACGCCGTCGAGTTGAACTGGGCGACCGCAACAGAAACAGACAACGCCGGCTTTTTCGTTGAGCAGTTGATCGACGTAGCCAGTGGCGAGTGGATGGAGCTTGGCTTTGTGAGCGGTGCCGGCACCACGACCGAGACTCAGCGCTACAGCTACACCGTCAGCGGTCTTGCTCCAGGCACGCATCGCTTCCGGCTGCGGCAAGTCGATTTCGACGGCACGACGGCCTACTCAGGCATCGTCGAGGCCTCCGTGGATGTCCCCGGCGGCTACGTCCTCGAGCGTGCCTACCCGAACCCGTTCAACCCGGAAGCCACGGTCCGCTTCGCCGTCGCCACCGAGCAGCCCGTCAGCCTGACGCTCTACGACCTGCTCGGCCGGCCCGTCCGCACGCTCTACTCCGGCGTGCCGGCGGCCAACGAGATGCTGACGGCCCGCATCGACGGCTCTGCCCTGGTCAGCGGCACGTACCTCGTCCGCCTCACCGGCGAGTCGTTCTCGACAACGCAGACGGTTACTCTTTTGAAATAGAGTAACCGTGGTTCGTGGTTGGGTGGTGCGTGGTTCGTACTCAGCCCGGGCACGGCAAGGTTGTCACAACGTAGGATCCTATGTGAGCGCCTCTGGCCCCGTGCTGGAGGCGCTCATTTTTTTCTTCTCAACACGCCCGACATACAACACATCTACGAACTACACACAACGCTCTAACGCGCAACGCGAGCGAGAACGATCTCCTGTTGCGTCGTGAGCGTACCGACGGGTAGGCCGGCTTCGTCGTAGGCAGTGGCCGTGCTGCGCAGATCTCGCCGGACGAGCCCGACCTCCCCGATGTAGTCGAACCAGACGTTTTCGCGCTCGGCCTCGTCGTTGGTGCGGATTTCGGCGCAGGTGAAGGTGCCGGCAGGAACTTCAACGTCCATTTTTGCCGTGAGGATGTAGCGCGTCAGTGTCTGGACCGGATCCGTGACCATGGGCCAATCGCGGCCTTCCACGAGGGGGTAGCGGTAGACGAGGCGAGGGCCGTCCGTCTGAGCGCCGGCTCGCCAGGACTGCGTGGCGACGGGACGCTTCGGGAAGGCCGGCGGCGTGGCGAAGATATCTTGCGCGGCCAGTTCAGTCAGCTCGTCATTGGCCTCGCGATACCAGACGATGGTCTCCCCGCCGGCATCCGCACGCGCCGTGAGCCGAAAGGCATCATTGAAACCAGCGATCGCCTCCGGCTCCATCGTGGCCCGCACACGGATCGAGTCCTGATCGCTCACGATGACGTTTCCAAGCGAGTCCGTTACCGTGAAGGTTGCCAGATAGACGAACTCGACATCCGGGTCGAAGTCGACACGCAGGAGGTAGGGAAACACGAATTCGCCCCCGTCATCATCGTCATCGCCCCCGTCGTTGTCGGAATCCGTGGTATCTCCGCTATCGCAGCCGGCGACGAACAGAGCCAAAGCAAGGAAAAAGAATCGGACCATCAGGATTGGGGAAGACCGGGGGCTTAGGAAGGCAGCGTCGGGCGGGGGCTAGTTGCGAGTCGATTCTGGGTGCTGGACGGCAATCGCGTCCGGCAGATCGTTGCGCTGTGGATCTGGGTTGAGCACCGAGAGAAGCGGCATGTCGAGCGCCGTAAGGAACGGGCCCATGGCCTGGATCAGAAACTCCTGCTGGAACTCGAAGAAGTCGCCGTCGAAGCCGGCGCGTTCCCCGGTGTGCCCGAGGATGTCGAGATAATACACCCGAGGCCAGTCGGGATACCGATCCTGGGCTTCCTTGATGAGCGAGAAGGCCTGCTCAGCAGCTTGGTCGAACGTCTCGTCTCGCTGAACGATCTGGTAGAGCGCGACGGAATTGTCGAAGCTCATCCAAATGCCGGGTTGATCGGGCTTGTTGTATGCGGGAGGGGCCATGGCTCGCTGGGCTCGCGTAGCGGGTGTCAGGTAACAGGTGGCGAGGGGTACTCCTGAGAAGGTCAGTAGGTTCAGCGAAGTGCCTGTTAGTTTTTTCGCACCACTTGCCGCGCCAAACGTCCGGTTCACATCAACTTTACCGCTATTCGTAACAAGTTGAACGCCGGCCTGTAACCCCCGTCTCGTGCCGCCCGTAACGGGACGTGGCTTATCTCATTGGTGGTGAGATAAAGGGGACGTCGGCGGTCGACTCCCGAACCGGCTCTCCCGAGTAAACCGGTTCAGCTTCTTTCCTAGAAGTCGCTCTCCATAGACCGTCGGCGTCCTCTTTTTTTGTGGAGAGGGAGATGAGTCGAGAGGTTGAATGGTGGGTTCCATTCTTGAGCAGGGATAGCAGAGTGGAGGATTGCTCCTGCCCAGACGGTCTCCGCACCTACCACTTGAATATGGACTCCATATTTCAAGTCTTGAACCCACTTGTCAACCGTTCTCCCATTCCCCGTCTCTACTTACCAATACGTCTGCATGCCCTCGGCGGGTTGCCAGGTGGAGTTGGGTTCGAAGTGGCGCCAGAGTTCTTGGGAGACGGCGCGGATGAGGGCAAAGCCGGTGTTTTCGTAGGTCCAGCTTTTGTCTTCTTGGTTGTTGGTGATAACGCTGAAAACGTAGTCGCCAGAGGGCGCGTTGACCAGGACGACCTCTGAGCGCGACTGGCTGACGGCTCCTTGCTTCGAGGCTACCTGGACGGTCGGGGGAAGCTGGGACAGGGCCTCATCGTTCCAGTAGATTCGGGTGAGCACGCGGTACATTTCCTCGCTAGCAGCCGGGCTGACCGCTTCCCCGTTGCGAATCATGACCATCAGGTCGGCGATTTCGCGGGGCGTCGTCTGGCCCCAGCCATAGCGTTCCCAATCGCCTCGCCGGCCCTCGGTGCGGGAATTGACGCGGGTGCCCTCGAATCCATGCTCGGCCAGCCAGGTGTTAATCGCCGTGCCGGTGCCGGCCATCAACTGGGACCACAAGGAGGCTGTGTTGTCGCTCGTCGTGATCATCAGCATCACCACCTTCGCAACCGATATCTGCTCGCCATCCTTGAACGAGCCCAGCAGATCCTCGCCCGGGTACAACAGCGAGTCGCGGTACACCCAGTTGTCGTGGTAGCCGACCTCGCCCTGCTCGATCCGGTCGAACAGCTTGACCATGATCGGCACCTTGATCATGCTGGCCGTCGGAAACAGCGTGTCGG
>JBCDHV010000257.1:0-5928 GCA_038749615.1 Bacteroidota bacterium | reverse complement strand
GCGACTCGGGTCCCGTTAGCCGAAAGCGACACGGCATGCCCGAATAGATCCATGTTGCCGTCGCCAATGAGGTCGCTTCCGACCTGGGTCCAATTGCCGGCCGTTTGCTCATAGACCCGGACGCGCCCAGGGGGGGTGCCATTGCTGGCGCGGATCGCAGCGACAGCGATTCGGCTGCCGTCTGACGAGAGCGATACGGACCAGCCGGTTTCGTCACCGGACGCGTCGCCGTCCAGGTCAGCACCGACCTGGACCTGCGCCTGCGCAGCGCCGGCAGAGCACGTCATCAGAATGCAGATACTCAGGGTTCGGAGGAGGTACTGACGCATAGGTTGCTAGGAATGGGAAATTGGGAAGACGAGTACGTGTGCGGACCGGAGGGGTGAGACTGGAGACATTCTTCAGCCGAGAAGAGCACTCGAGTCGTTCGGGAGATCACGGCGTGGACGACCGACGTGTGCATCTCTCCGTCGAACACAACGGCGTCGATGGTGAGTCGCTCATAGCCCGGCTTCTCAGGGTCTCAGCCGGCCGTTCTAGCGCCGGCACCATCGTTTGAAGCGTGACCGGGGACGTGTCCGAAGGCAACTGGCAGATTCACGAGGCAGGCTTGTAGGCTTCGAGTTCGATCTCGATCAGGAATTCGGGCAGGGCGAGGCCCTTGACTTCGAGCCACGTGCCCGTCGGAAATTGCTTGGTGTAGAGCGCGCTGCGGTAGGCGGCGGCACCGAGAAAGCCGGCCATGTCCGTGGTGAAGATGTTCTCGACAACGACATCGTCGAAGGTGCAGCCGTAGTGGGCTAGCACGGCGCGCAGGTCCGCGTAGACGTTCTCCATCTGCTGGGCGAGATCCCCGACGGCCGTCGGATTTCCTTCATCGTCCATACTGATGGCACCTGAGATCTTGATGTCGCTACCGATGCGTACGGCGTGGGTGTAGCCGTACGCCTTTTCGATGGCGGGCCGGAGGTGAAAGTATTCGGGTGTGCTCATGGGATCGCTGTAGTTTTTGTGGTGCGTGCGGTGGCGAACTGAAGAGGCAGCCTGAGCTACCTAGGCCTTCTCTTGGAGGCGGATCGAGTGGCCAGCAGCCGGTCGACGTGGACGCGCAGCTTGGCCGCGTTGAAGGGTTTGGTGAGAAAGCCATCGGCCGGCGACGGCCGGGCACGGGTCTCTCCGCTGATGAGGAGGACGGGGATGGCCCCAGTCAGGCGATCAGACCGGAGCGCATGGGAGAGCGCGGCTCCATCGAGGCCTGGCATCACCACATCGCTGATCACGAGGTCAGGCCGAAGCGCCTTTGCCAGCGTGAAGGCCTCCCGCCCATCGGCAGCCTCGACGACCTGCTCGACACCAAAGGCGTGCAAGCAACCGGCGAGGTAGAGCCGCATGTCGGCATCATCGTCAGCGACGAGGACGGTCCGGGGCGGGCGGGACAGGGCGGGCTCCATGGGCAGAGCGGGCAACGTGGTGGCGCGGCGTAGAGCCAATCGCCTGAGTGAGACATCGCCCTCAATCTCTACCGCTGCGCCTGACAGGACGTTGCCTCCACGTCCCAGCCTGTTGCCTCCTGGTCCCGAATCGTTGCGCCCACGTCACATGTGACACAGAGACAACACAGGGCAACACAGGTCACTACCCGCAAACCGCCCGACCACGCCTCATCCAACCATCTACCACGCCGACGGCCGGCGTCCGAAATGCCGGTCGAAGGCGTTCGAGAAGTGCGCGACGCTCTTGAAGCCAACCGCGTATCCGATTTCGCTCACGGTGCCGGCGTTAGACTGGAGCAATTCCGCTGCTCGCTCCAACCGCATCGTACGGATCAAGTCCGAGGGGCTCTGACCGTCCAGCGTCTTGAGTTGCCGATGGAGGTGTCCGCGGCTCACCCCAACCGCCGCTGCTAACCGCTCGACGCTAAAGGCTTCGTCGCTCAGATGCGTCGCCACGGCCTCGCGTACCTGGGTTAGAAATGCCTCGTCTGCCGAGGTCCAAGCCGTCTTCGCCGGCGTCGAGGATGAGCCGGAGGCCGCCGTGCCTGAGGAGCCAGCCGGCACGTCGTGCTGAAACCGCTCGCGCAGACGTTGACGGATCGCGATCAGGTTGTGTATCCGGGCGCGCAGTTCTGCAGGATCGAACGGCTTGGTCAGGTAATCGTCCGCTTGCTCGCTCAAGCCTTCGAGCCGGTCGGATTGTTCGGCCTTGGCGGTGAGAAGGACGACGGGGATGAAGTCCGTCTCCGGGTCCGACTTAAGGGCGCGGCAGAGCCCGAAACCATCGAGTTGGGGCATCATCACGTCAGACACCACCAGATCCGGCAAGCGCTGCCGAGCCACGGCGACCCCCTCCTCCCCATCGGCGGCCTCGATGACTCGGTAGGCCGGCGTGCCGTGGGCCAGGTGCCGGCGCACGTACGCCCGTACCTCGGGATGATCGTCCACGACGAGCACCGTCGTGACATCCGGGGCTTCGGCTTCTATCTCCTGGACGTGTCCATCACCGCTTGAGACGGGGGAAGCAGGCTGAACCAACGCGGATGCGGCCGGCTCCCAAGGCCGGTCTTGATCGTCGAGTTGATCCGGCCTGAGATGGGCATGGCCGAGGGGGAGCGTGATCGTAAACGTACTTCCAAACCCCTCTTCGCTTTCAACGGTCAAGGTGCCGGCGTGCAAATCCACGACCTCCTTGGCCAAGGCCAGCCCGATGCCGGTTCCGAGCTTCGTTTGCGCAGCTTGGTTGACTTGGTAGAACCGGTCGAACACATGAGGTAGATCCGCAGCCGGAATGCCAGGCCCACTATCGCGAATGGCGACGCTGGCCGAGCGGCCCTCCACCGTAATCATCACCCGGACCGTCCCTGCCGACGGGGTGAACTTGACGGCATTCGACAACACGTTGGCGATGGCTTTTTCGAGTTGCTCAGGGTCGGCGTAGACCTCGGCCGGTTCAGCCGGCTCCTCGATGCCAAACGTAATCGCTTTGCGGGCCGCTAATTCCTGGAACGGCTGTGCCACGGCCCAGACGAACGCGCTGAGATCGAGCGGGCGCGCCCGGAGCGGCGTGCGCCCTGCTTCAAGCCGGGCAACGTCCAGGATCTGATTGATTAGATCGAGCACGCGGGCAGCGTTGCGGCGGGCCAGGGTGAGTTGGCCGGCCATCGGGGCCGGCACGGGGCCGTAGAGGCCGGCCGTGAGGTCATCGAGCGGGCCGAGGGTGAGCGTGAGCGGCGTCCGAAACTCGTGGCTGACGTTGGCAAAGAACCGGCTGCGCGCCTGATCGAGTTCGCGGAGGTTCTCGGCCTCCATCCGTTCCAGTTCCAAGCGGTGACGAAGCGCGATCCGGCGCTGCCTGGCCTGGTAGCCCCCAGACAGCAGTCCGACAGCCAGGAGTACGTACCCGGCATAGGCCCACCACGTCCGCCACCACGGGGGCACGACGGTTACGCCCAGTCTCGTTTCGGTACCCCACGTCCCATCGCGGCCGGCGGCACGAACACGAAAGGTGTAGTGCCCTGGATTCAGGTTGGTAAACGTGGCCTGCCGCTGCTGGCCAACCGCGCGCCAATCCTCGTCGAAGCCGTCGAGGCGGACGGCGTAGCGGTGCGTCTGCGGCGCACGGAAATCGAGCGAGGCAAACGCGAAGGTCACCACCCGGTCGGCATGTTGAATCCGAAGCGGTTCAGACCCGATCCGCACCGACTCTCCTTGCACCAGCAGCCCGGTCAGCACCGGTGCCGGCGGGGGCGGTTCAGCCTCGATGGCGTCCGGATCGAACTCGCTGAACCCGGCCTTTCCGCCGAGGTAAAACCGCCCACTGTGAGGGCTTCGGTAGACAGGCCCGCCCGTTTCCATGCCATCGCCGGCATCGTACGACACGAACCGCCCTGTGCTGGGATCGCGCCACGAAAGCCCTGCGGATGTCGCAATCCAGAGGCGTCCCCGGTCATCCTCCAACACGTCGATGATGGAGGTATTCGGCAGGCCGTCCTCGCGCCGGAACGAGGTCAGCGATTGCTGCCCGTTTTCTACCGTCAGCCGGTCTAGCCCATCACTCGTGCCGATCCAGACAGCACCGGATCGGTCTTCGTAGAGCGTGCGGATGAAGCCGGCACTGATCGCAAGCCGAGACCGCACCAACACACGAGATCCGTCTGGCTGTTGCTCGGCTTCCCACAAGCCAGACACGAATCCACCCGCCCACACCTGCCCTGCTTCGCCAGGGAGAACGGCCATTCCACTACCGCTTTCTGCCAGCGGCAGCCGGTCAACCTGCCGTGTAGCCAAGTCGATATCGAGGACGCCGATGCTGCCCGACGCCGCTAGCAGCCGGCCCTCGGTGGCATGCATGTCGTAGACAACGGGCGAGACAAGGCTGCTCCCCGGATAGCTGATGACAGAGAATTGATCACTTGCCGGATCTCGGTAATACAGGTTTCCGACCGCTCCCACCCACAGGCCGTCTCGTTCGTCCATCGCTACGGACAACACGTCCGTTGCCATGCGCGCATCGGTCCGTTTGCGCTCGTGCTGGACCCGAGTCACTTGTCCAGACGGGTCTCGGCGCTGAAGGCCCGCCCCGTCTGTAGCGATCCAGAGCGTACCGTCCGACGCCTCTGCAAAACCGTTTACGTCATTGGTCTCTAGCCCACCTAGGGCATCTGGCCGGACACGCTCGCGTGCGACATGTACGGACAGCGGATACCGGCGGGCGAGGCCGGCGTACGTGCCGGCCCAGAGCACCCCGTCCCGCGTTTCGATGAGCGCGAGCACGTTGTTGTCGCGGAGGCTCTGCGGGTTCGATGGGTCGTAGACGAACCGGTCGAAGCGGTCTCGTTGCGGATCGTAGCGATGGAGGCCGGCCCCGTTCGTTCCGAGCCAAACGGTGCCATCTCCTCCAACCGCCAGCGAGAGCACCCATGCTTCGCCCAAGGCATGCGGATCGGACGCGTCCGGCGCATAGTGCGTGAGCGACCGGGTGGCTGGGTCGAACCGGTAGACGCCATTGAAGGTCGTGCCGGCCCATAGGGCTCCCGTGTGATCGCGTACCAGGCAAGACACCGCCGGGAGCAACGCGGACGTGGAGTCCGAAGGATCTCTGTGGACGACGTCGAACCGGCTGTTCGATGGGTCGTAGCGTGCCAGGCCGTCGGTGCCCCCCACCCACAACGTGCCGTCGGGGTTGGCCAGCACGGCGTGCACGGTGTTCGCGCTCGTCCGCTCCAGGCCGAGTTGGGCAGCAGGGCGCGGGACCCGAGTGAAGGTGCCCGTCGCTGGATCGAGCCGATTCAACCCGCCTCCTCGCGTCCCGGCCCAGATCGCGCCGTCCCGGCCCTCAGCGAGGCCTCGGACGATATTGTGGGCGAGACTGGCCGGGTCCTCGGGATCGTGCTGGAGGTGCTGAAAGGTTTCCGTGGCCGGGTCGAAGCGGCCCAACCCACCGTTGGTCCCGATCCAAATCGCGCCGGCCCGGTCTTGATGCAGCCAGTTGATGGCGTTGTGCCCCAGGCTGGTCGAGTCGGCCGGATCGTGCAAATAGTTTTGGAACGAGGCGCCATCGTAGCGGCTGAGACCATTGAACGTGCCGATCCAGAGGAAGCCTTGCCGGTCCTGCATGAACACGTTCGCTTCACTAGAGACCAGTCCGTCGGCCATCTGGAGCGTCTCGAA
The DNA here is from genome assembly GCA_038749615.1 of Bacteroidota bacterium. GTDB lineage: Bacteria > Bacteroidota > Rhodothermia > Rhodothermales > DATKEJ01 > JBCDHV01. The sequence continues at coordinate 262 of JBCDHV010000257.1, read as the reverse complement.
GCGGGGCGCGATGCGGGACGCGGGGGGCGTCGCCGAACGGGCCGGCGTGACGAGCCCATCAGCCGGCGCGGCATCGAGCGAATCAGGAGCCGGCTCGGGCGCCGTGCACGACGCCAGCCCCACCGCCAAAACGGTGAGCGCGTATCTCGTCGAAAGCCAGCAGAGTGTGGGACGTTTCATGGGCAGCGCGGGTGGTGGGGCCGCTGATTGGCGCTAAAGGTACGAGATGGCATCTTCCGGAGATGGCATCTCCAGAAGATCG
>JBCDHV010000256.1:0-5932 GCA_038749615.1 Bacteroidota bacterium | reverse complement strand
TCTAGGGCCCGAGGGGCTGTGCTGCCGAGAGGGTGCGCAGCAACAGGGATGGCACTACCGTAAGCTCGCCGAGAAGCGTGGTGGCCTGGCGAGGGTAGGCCGTAAGGAGCGAGCGCGAAACGGCTCGCAGGTGAGGCGCAGCCGAGCCGGTAGCAGTTGCCGTCCGGCTCTCGGACCGGAGGGCTTGAAGCAGAGCCGACTGCGTGACGAGGGCGTACAGCCTCGCCTGAAGCACACTGGGTTGGGAGAGCGATAGCTTCGCCGGCTCCCGCATGCCGATGGGTAAGGCCTCCAAAAAGGCCGTCACAAATGCATCGACGGTCTCTTCGCCGGCATCTTGCGCCTCAGCAATCGCCGCCTCGACGAGCGCCGACGTGTCTGATCCAAAGTGCGCCCGGATCCAGTCTGCCGGCGAGTGCCCGACCGCCTCATCCACCAACCACCCAGGCGGTGCCAGCATCGGCGTAGAGCCGGCCAGCAGCAGAACGGCGATCAGCCGTTTCAGCAAGGGGGTGCGGAAGTGGTTCATCGTGGTGGATCAGGGAGATTATGATAGCCGGCGATGGATCGGAGAATCCTTCGCGTTCGAACGCCGCGGCATCCGGCAGAGACGTTGCATGCAACGTCTGTACAGGGTTGCGGCTTCCTCTTCGGAATCGCCAAGCGGTGTTGGCGTAGGGGTTCAGGGATTGCCAACCGGGTTTAGCGGCCAGCCATCATAATTCAAACGAGCGACGTAAGGCGCTCGATCCAGCAAGGCTACATCTCGAACCCCATTCGGTTCAAATCTTGAAGAGCGAACGGGCCGTTTCCGAGGTTCTTTTCGCTACTTCTTCTACGCCTACCCCCTTCAACTCAGCCAGTTTGGCGGCCGTGTGCGGCAAAAACGCCGGCTCGTTGCGCTTTCCTCGCTTCGGTACGGGTGCCAGAAAGGGCGCGTCCGTCTCTAGCACGAGGCGGTCCAACGGTACGTGTTCGATCGCTGCCGGCGCGCCACTTTTTTTGTACGTCAGCGTCCCCCCTAGCCCAAAATGGAAGCCCAGCGCCAAGGCTTCATCCGCTACAGACGCCGGCCCACCGAAGCAGTGAAAGATGCCACGCATACGCTCGGGCGTCTCGCTGGCTGCCCGCTCTTCCTGCAGAATGCGGACGAGATCCGCGTCGGCTTCTCGGTTATGCAAGATGAGCGGCAGATCGAGATTCATGGCCAGGCGCGCATGCCGGCGGAGGTAGTCGTGCTGCTTTTCGTCGAACGTCCGGTCCCAGTAGTAATCGAGTCCGCTCTCCCCCACGGCCACCACGTAGGGGTTTGCGCACAGTTCAACAACGGCTTCGAAGTCGGCCTCGGTGGCTTCTTTGACATCACTCGGATGAATCGCAGCCATCGCGAACAAACGCCCCTCGTACTGCTCAGAAAGGGCAATGGCTTCATGAATCGACGCCACATCGATGGCCGGCATGACGATCTTCTCCACGCCGGCTTCGAAGGCCCGCTCGATCATCGCCTCTCGGTCTTCGCCGAACCGGCCGTGATACACGTGTGCGTGGGTATCGATGAACATCGGGCGAGCGGGTTGTTGCGAGGAAATGAATGGGGAGTTTGTCTGCGCGGAGGGCGCTGTATCCTGGAGAGCGGTGTGTCTAGGAGGGCGCTGTGTCTAAATTATGATTTATGAGCAACGGGAAGGTCCTGTTGGATCAGTGCGCTAAGTCAATTTGCTAAGTCCGTTTCGGTCGAATCTATTTGTACAGGATAAGCACGCCGCTCGAACTACCCTTCATAAATCATAATTCCCAAATCATAATTATCCTGCAGTGTCTTCCCACGCGGGCTTCGCGGCCCGAACACCCCAACCATGCGCTCCTCCCTACTCGCCCTGGCTCTAGCCGCACTTGCCCTGGCCGCACTCTTCCCCGTCAGCCGGCTCGCCCTGGACCGGTTCGAGTTCGCGTCGATGCCCGTGCCTCTCGCCGATCTCTCGACGACGCGCGGCTACGACTGGGTCGTCTGGAACGATACTGATGGCCTCATCACGGCGCAGTACGTGTTTCCCGATGGGCCGGCGTTTGAAGCTGGGCTGCGAGAGGGCGACGAGCTCTATGAGTTCGGATTCACGACGTATTTCACGCTGGAGGACTTCGTCAAAGTAGCCGAGTCTGTGCCGCCGGGCGAAGTGCGCACGTACACGATCAAGCGCGACTCCGGCCTCGAAACGTACGACGTGGTGTTCGGAGAGTATCCAACGCTTTTGTACCCCCTCAGCAATGCCCTCTGGCGCGCCTCGTTCTGGGGCTTCTTCGTGGCGGTATTCATCCACGTGCTCGCGCTCGTCGTGGTCATTCCGCTCGCCCGCCGAAGCAAGCCGGCTCAGCGCAGCGCCTGGTTGATCGTGGCCTCCACCGTCTGGGTAGGCGGGCAAGTCGCCAGACTCGTGCTCATCGCTGTGGTGGGCCCGCCAGATCTGGCCGGAGCCGGCCTCGCATTGCTCTTCCGCGTGCTCACGCTGACCAGTCTAATCGGGTGGATTGCCTTCCCAGCCGGCTTGGTTCACAAGGTCATCGCCGACTCAGGCGTCCGCATCCCGAGCGCCGCGCGTGCCCTTGCCTGGGTGCCGGCCTTGGTCCTCGTCGCGGTATCGCTCTTGAGCATCCTCGCGCCGAGCGTCTTGGCGCCCGTGACGATGCAGTCGCTGATCCGCCCGATTCTTTTCTACGTCTGCCTGTACATCGCTGGGGCGTCTGGGCTCTATTTGGTGCTGGAGCGCTCGTCAGAAGTTTCGCCAAGCCCGAGCCCGTGGAGCCGAGCCGGCAGTACAGGCATCATGCTGTTCGCCACGGTCGGTGCCTTTTCGGTCTTCGGTACGGTACCCGTCGAGGGCACGGTCACAGACACGACGGTTGGCTGGATCGTGGTGGCCGGGCAGTTGCTGACGGTGCTGCCGGTGTTGCTCGTCTCGTACGCGACGCTCAAGTACGGCAAGATCGACGCCGTTCTCCGGCAGTGGCTCACCTACGTCCTGGTCTTGGGCGCGGTGACCGTACTCTTCCTCGCCGGCATGACGCTCCTCTCTCCAGAAGCCGCGCCCGAAGGGCTACCTCTGAGCATCACGCTAGGCCTCTTGTTCGTGGTCCTCGCGGTTGTTTTCGAACGGCTCGTCCGGCAGGCTACCGCCCTCGTGTCAACGTTTTTCGGGACCGACCGGCAGCGCATGCTGCGCTTTGTCGAGCGCATGCGAAGCTATCTCGATGCGGAAGAGCTGGTCGAGCAAACGGTCGAGGTCGTCGGTCAGTCACTCGATGTCAGGTCGGCGAGGCTGTTCGTTGAGTCTGACGGACGGTGGATCGATGCAGCGTTCCAGCCAGAGGAGCCGGTCCTCACCGAAGCAGACGTCCGCGAACTGTGGCCAACCATCGAAGAGGCCGGGGCAATCTGGTCGACCAACCCTGAACTCGACGAAAGCGGTCTCTCGTATACCGAAGCCGTACCTCTGGACCAAGCCGGCGTGGCTCTTGCCGTCCCGATTCAGTCCGACGGTAAGCCTTCTGGTCTGCTCGTCTTGGGACCTAAACGTAACCGGCGGGACGTCTACAACTTAGACGAAGTCGATACCCTGCGCACCATCTCTAGCGGGCTCGCCTTCGCGCTCGACCGGCTGGCCTACCTCGAACGGGAGAAGGCGCTGATCCGTGCCTCGGCGGAGTCGAAGCTCGCGGCGTTGAGGGCACAGATCAATCCGCATTTCCTCTTCAACGCGCTGAATACGATCTCGGCGTTCGCTGAGGATCAGCCGTCAGAAGCCGTACGGGCCGTTGAACATTTATCTGCTATCTTCCGGCACATCCTGCACACGGACCGTGAACCGTTCGTCACGTTGCAGTCCGAATTGAAGCTCGTCGAACACTACCTGGCCATTGAGCAGATGCGCATGGGCGAGCGGTTGCAGGTCGAGCGCCACATTGCCCCTGAAGCCTTGTCGTATTCCGTCCCAGCCTTTGCTCTGCAAACCCTCGTCGAGAACGCCGTCAAACACGGTCTCTCTCCGAAGGGCAAGGGCGGAACGGTTACCTTGCACGCCGGCGTCGAGTCCGCTCATTTGACGGTCGGCGTTGAGGACGACGGCATTGGCATCGCTCAATCGGGCGAGCCGGCGGCAGTAGGTGCGTTCTACGGCATCGGCCTCTCGAACGTAGCGGGCCGGCTCCAGCATCTCTACGGCCGAGACGACCTGCTTACGTTCGACAGTGCGCCGGGCGAAGGCACGCATGTCACCATGAAGATTCCGACGACCTGACACCAACTCTCTACCTGATGGCTCTCACCACCTTGATTGCTGAAGACGAAGCGCCTGCCCGCAGCCGGCTCAAACGGCTTCTCGCTCCGCACATCGAAGCCGGCACGCTAACCCTGGCCGGCGAAGTCTCCGACGGGCAACAGGCCCTCGAACGCCTCAAACAGCCTGACATCGACCTGGTCTTCCTCGATGTTCAGATGCCTGAACTCACGGGGTTCGACGTGCTGGAGCAACTCCCGCCGGAACGAGACGACCTCCTGGTCATCTTCTCGACGGCGTACGACGAGTATGCGATTCAGGCCTTCCGGGCGAACGCGGTGGACTACCTGCTAAAACCCGTCAACGAAGACGACCTTGCTGACGCCATTGACCGGGCCGTCAGTGTGCGTGCTTCAGGTACGATGTCCGAACAGCTCGGCCGGCTTCTGGACGCCATCGACGCTACGCAAGCTAGTGCCACGCCAAAAGCCAGCGAGACCGTGCGTCAACTCAGCGTGCCTCATCGCGACCGGCTCATCGTACTGAATGTAGACGATCTGGTCTCGGCCGAGGTGCAGGATGGGATCACACGGTTCGTGGTGCTCAAAGAAGACCTGACCGGCCCACCGACCCTCAAGAAATACATCGTCTCGTACACGCTAGAGCAACTCGAGCAAAGCCTCGACTCCGACCAGTTCGTCCGTGTTCACCGTTCGGCCATCGTGAACATGAAGCACGTACGCGAAATGATCCCCTGGTTCAGCGGCCGCTACAAGCTGATTCTCAGAGGCCGGCACGAAGTGGTAGCCAGCCGCGAACGCTCTAAAAAACTCCGCAGCCGCTTGAGTCTGTGACTCGTGTTTAGTGTTCAGTATTTAGTGTTTAGACCTCGCCTACAGAGTTCAATACTGGGCGAAGCTCAACCCTATCCGCAGCGCCCTGCCCAGCTGCCCACCAACCAACCAACGGATTCAGTGCTCCTCCCAGACTCGCAAGCCGGCCTTTGTCACCAAGTACGTGCGGTAGCGGTCGGCGGGTTGGCCTTCGATTTCCATGCCGGGTGAGCCGATGGGCATGCCGGGGACGGCCAGGCCGCCGGCGTCGGGCCGCTCAGCCAAGAGGCGCTTGACATCGCTCGCCGGCACGTGGCCCTCGACGATGTAGCCGTCGACCACAGACGTGTGGCAGGATTGAAGCTGCAGAGAAATGCCGTACTGCTGCTTCACATCGTCCAGGGTGTCGAAATCGATGGCCTCTACCTCGAAGCCGGCCTCACGCATGTGATCGACCCAGAGCGTGCAGCAACCGCACGTGGGCGTCTTGTACGTCGTCACCTTCGGCAGCGTCTGAGCCGCAACTTGTGCGGGCGTGGCCTCCGCCACGGGTTCATCTGCCGGCTCGGAGCAGCCAATGAGCGTGAGGGCAACGAAGCAAGTAGCGAGTAAGCGAATCATGGAGTTTCGGATGCGCCCGAGGCCGCTTTGCGCCAAGGCGGGTCGGATTTGCTGAGAAACGCCTCGACACCCGCGCGGCAATCTGGCATCGAGCGAGCGAACGCGTTAGCATGAATAGCCGCGTTCAGTGCATCCTCGAAGCCGGCCCCTTGGGTGGCGGCGAACAACGATTTAGTCAACGCCACAGCCGTCTCGCTCGTTTCGCGA
>JBCDHV010000255.1:0-5952 GCA_038749615.1 Bacteroidota bacterium | reverse complement strand
GTCGGGGAAGGTCTGTTGCTTGACGCGGGTCGCGCTGACGAGCCCAACGCACAGGAGGGTCAGCATCAGCAGATTGGCTGCTACCCGGTTGCGGGCCATCCAGCGTATAGCGGCTTGCATGAGTCGACAGGGTCTAGTGGTGGTACGCGGTGCGAGTGAACGAAATGGGACTACGGGCGCGTGGTCCGAACAGCCATCTGCTCTGCCACGATGGGGAGATCGCTGATGATCAAGCCGGCCCCATCAGGCAGATCAGCCGCGGTGACGAGTGCGCGCTCGTCCGTTTCCTGGACGACGGTTACAGCGTGCGTCACCAGCCGGCCCTCTTCGGCGATCCAGACGGTGTTGTCTTCACGCAGGGCCATGCGGGGCACATCGAAGTAGCGATCCAACGAGCGGCCGGCGATGCCGACCGTGGCAAACGTGCCCACCAGCAGCGGCGCGATGCCCGCCTTCGATGCGTATGCACCCGGCACCCGGACAACGACGTTGATCTGGCCCGTCGCAGGGTCGATGTCGCCCTCGACGCGGTGAACGTACCCGTCCCAGGCCGTGCCGTCGCTGACGCGGGTCACCACCGCCGGCACCTGCGGCCCGCCCGCCGTCCAGAGCCCATCCAACAGCTCCACCTGCCGGCTGCTCAGCGGCACCACGAGTTCTACTTCGTCCGTGGCGTAGAGCGTGGCGATGGGCTGACCTGGGCCGACGTACTGCCCTTCCTCAACGAGCTTGGTGCGCACGCGCCCGCTAAACGGAGTGCGGATGCGGGTCCGGCTGAGGCGGGTGCGGGCATCGTCCAGTTGCGCCTCGGCGCTACGGAGCGAGGCCTCGGCGAGCTTCAGTTGCGGCTCACGGTAGACAAACCGGCCGAGGGCGGTCGAGTCCGGCTCAGCACCGTCTCCGGTGTGAGCCTGGAGCCGCGCCCATTCTGTTTCGGCGAGGCGGCTTTCCTTCTCCGCCTGAAGCAATTCGACGTGGCGCTGCGTCACCTGGGCCTCGGCTGAGGCAACAGCGTTTTCGTAATCGGATGGATCGACGGTGACCAGGACATCGCCGGCCTTGAAAACACCGCCTGTGACTAAGCGGGGAGACACAGAAACGATGCGGCCGGCGACTTCCGCAGCCAGGCTCACCTCGCGCGTCGGCTCTACGGTGCCGGTGCCCGTCACCTGTAGCCGGCCAGACTGAGCCTCCAGAGACATCACCTCGACGAGTGGAGCCTTGGCGATGGGGACTTCACGTGGAGCCTCCGGGGTGAAGGCCATCAGCAGCCCGGTGATCACGACGCCAGCGACGAGAATGCCGGCAATGGACAGGAGAGATTTGGTTCGGCTAGACATGGTTGGAATGACTTCAGGTGATAAGGGCGGCGGCTCAGGCATCAGGCGTTTCGATCCATGCGCCTCCCAGCGCGCGGTGCACGGCAAGGCGGGCGTCGGCCAGGGCACGTTCGGCGCTAGCGAGCGAGGTCTCGACCCGGATCAGATTGCGGCGCGCATCCAGATAGGCCACGTAGTCGCCGATGCCTTCTCGGTACCGTGCCTCTTGCGCGTCGAGCGATGCGGTGGCGTACGCTCGTTCGCTCAGGAGGACATCGTAGCGTTCCCGCTGCTTCTCCAGCGACGTGAGCGTCACCTCCACTTCCTTGAAGGCTGTGCGCAGCGTTTTCTCGTAGCTGGCGATGGCCTGCTGGTACTGGGCCTCGCTCACCCGCACGTTGGCCCTGAGCTTGCCGCCCTGAAAAAGCGGAGCGCTCAGGGACGTGACCAAGTTCGTGAAGTACTGCCCTGTGTTGACCAGCGCCGACAATTCGCCGCTTTGCAGCCCGCCCGACACCGTCATGGTCACCGACGGGAACAGATTGGCGCGTGCTACGCCAACGTTTTGCCGGGTGGCCTCCAGGCGTTGCATCGAGGCGGCGACATCGGGGCGTTCCTTCAGGAGGTCTGAGGGAAGCCCTGCCGGCACGGGCGACAGAACGAGGTCGGGAGTTCGATCGGAGACCAGCATCGCCGCGGCCTCAGCTGGGTACAGGCCCAGTACGATGGCGAGACGCCCACGGGCGTCCGAAATGCTGGCTTCCAGGAGCGGCACGTTGGTCCGTGTGTTCTCGAATTCCTGCCGGACCGCGTACAGCTCGAAAGACGCGACCAAGCCCTGCGTGTACCGCTCCTCCGTGAGTTCGGCGCGTTCGGTAAGCAGCCGAAGCTGAGCCTGCGTCAACCGCAACTGAGCTTCTAGGTCCAGCAGCTCGAAGTACGTCGCAATCACCTCGGAGACGACGCCGATCTGGACCGTCCGGTAGTCTTCCTGCGTGGCCCTGAACTCACTGAGCGCCGCTGCCTTCTGGCTCCGCACACGCCCCCACAGGTCGCGCTCGAAGGCCAGCGTGCCAGAGACGGTGTACGTGTTGTTGTCGAAGCGTTCAGGTAGCGTTTGCGCCGGCAAGTCTGAGGTAAACCCCACGTTGGCCGGCGTGTCGGACCGGCCCACTTCCCCGCCTATGCCAAGGCTCGGATATTGTGCGGCGCGGGCGATACGGTACTGGTTCTGGACCTCGACCACGCGGGCAGCAGCCACGCTCAGATCAAGATTGCGCACGAGGGCCGTATCGACGAGCTGTTCGAGGACGGGGTCGTTGTAGACCTTCCACCACTGAGGCATCGGGCGCAGGGTGTCGGGCCTTGCCACATCGAACGCCTCTGGAAGTGTCACTTCCGCAGAGGGCTGCTCCAGCGCCGGTACGAACGAGCAGCCGCCCACGAGGAGCGCCAGGACGAACGGTAACGCAAAGACGCGCGAGCAGGTGGGTAGGATCTGAACAGACATGAGCCAAGAGAGGTCGGTTGGAGAGCTGCAGGACACGCTCAGTTGGTGCCACTCATGCGTTCGCGCATCTGCGCCTGGCGTGAGGCTTCGAGGGTTTCCCAGGCAGTCAATTGTTCGTCCGTCAGCACGGCTTTGAGCTGCTTTTTGGTGTCTGAGCGGAGCTTGTCCATGTCTCTCTTGAGCCGGAGCCGGGTACGAAAACCGGGCCGTTCACCTTGCTGCAAGGCCTGTGGGCTCAGCCCGTGCTTTTCTAGCGTGGCGAGGCGCTGGGTGAAGCTGTTTTCTAGGATGGACCGGACAGGGTCTTCCTGCTCAGACGTCAGATCGAGGTGCTTCATGGTGCTATCGACTTGCGCCTGAATCTGAGGCTGGGTAGGAGCATCCGTGGCCTCCGTCTGCGCGAGCACTGGGGCGACCAGCAAGACGCACAGCAGGACGCACGGTAGGGGGGCGAATAGATAGTGGCGGGGAGTGAAGGCGTTCATGGGTGGATTCTCGTCGTGATTTCTGGGAATCTGGACTGTTGGCCGTGCTGCCGAGCGCAGCCGACGGCACCGGCGGCCACAGCAAGCAGCGTGTGGCGAAGCGCTACGGGGCGTCGGATGCAAAGATGACCCCTTGAGGCCAGAGAGATGTCCGCGGAAGTGAATGCGGATGTCCGGATTCGCGTATCCAGACATCACACGGCCAGATTGGCTTAGATTTGCGGCCGATTAGCCATCGGAGACGTGCTTTCGGAACGCGCCGGGGGTGGTCCCGGTGACTTTTTTGAATGCCGTGTAGAAGGCCGAGCGGGACTTGAAGCCGGCCTCCCCGGCGATCCCGTCGACGGTCAGGTGCTCTAAGCCGGCATCGAGGAGCATCCCCTGGGCAGCCACGACGCGGTAGCCGTTGACGAAGTCCATGAAGTTCTGCTCCAGCTTCTCGTTGACCACCTGAGAGACGTAGCGGTACGGCACATCGATTTCGGACGAGACCTCGCGAAGGGTAAGTTCGTGCCGTAGGTAGGGGCGCTCCTGCTCGAAATGCCGTTGGAGCGTAGCAAGCACCTCGGTCTTCTGCTCCTCATCCAGTTGCGAAGCGCTGTATTTCTCATCCGCATCAGCGGTCTCCTCAGACAGCTTGAGGACGTTCGGGATGCCGTGAAACACCTCGGGGCGGACGAGCGCGAGTACCAAGAGAGCAGCCATGAAGCCGGCGAGACTCACCGAAGCGAGCAACTGGTACACCTCCTGCATGACGAACAGCCCGAGGAAAAAGACCAGCACGAGCAGCAGCCCCGTGAACCACCGCAACCACCGAACCCGGCGTTCGTCCGCAAACGAAGCCACCTGCCCAACGTGCTTCTCGAACCGGCGAATCCAAACAAAGGAGGCGATGACATACAGGCTCAGCGACACGAAGCCGATGCGGATGCCCGGAATGGCACTTCGGTAGAGTTCGCGTTCGAGGTAGCTCTCGATGTACGTGGCGCGCAACTCGGTGCCGGCGATGAGAAGCGGCAGCAGAAGCGACATGTGGGCGAGCGCCGGCAGCAAGTGGACCAACCGCTTGGCCGTGAACAGATACGCACGGTCTACGGACGTTCGCACATGCCCGTACACCAGCGGACCGAGCAGTAGTGCCAGGGCACCCGAACTATGGAGCACGGTGTAAGGAGCCTCCTCAGGCCGTCCGCCCCCGAACGAACGAACCGAACCCAGCATCATGAGCGTCAGGATGAGCAGGATGCCCGCGAAGAGGCGGTTCGCGACGCGGTCTTCCGGCCGCCAGAAGAAGCTGCCGATGATCAGCAGCACCCCGTACGTGGCACCGATCAGGAGAACCAGTTGGGACAGGGAGAACGTCGCTTGCATGGGGCATCACTCGGGTCGAGACCCAAATATAGTGACCGTGCCAGACGAGAGGCGGTGGAGGCCGAAGCCTGCGGCGGCACAGCGGTCGACCTCTGGATACGCAAAACGCCACCCCCGAAAGCGAGGCTGGCGTTTCTTGTAGTGGCGTGCCCGGGAGGATTCGAACCCCCGACCTTCTGATCCGTAGTCAGACGCTCTATCCAGCTGAGCTACGGGCACGTATTTTTTACAGGACAGACAACTTACGATTTTGCGCCGCCCGCTGCAAGGCTTCACGATGAGTTCGCGTCGCTCACCTGGAGACGGGGAGACGTACCAGGTGGATAGGTGGGTGACAAAATGAATCGTCTAGCTTGCCGTTAGAGAACAGGCAAAATCAATCAAAAAGCTAGCCCTTCTCAGCTCGTTCCCCACCTCTCAACCGTTCCCCCTGACCACGTCTCCACGTGAGCGAAGCGAACCTACGTTCGCAAGAAGTAGAAATGATCCGTCGGGCCGTGGCCGTGGCCGATGGGGAGGCTGTGACGGATGGCTTCGGTGACGTAGGTCTTGGCGTTGCCGACGGCGGTGCCGAGGGGTTGCCCCTTGGCGAGATTGGCGGCGATAGCGGCGGAGTAGGTACAGCCGGTGCCGTGGGTGTTCTTGGTGTCGATGAACGGCGCGCTGTAGGTCGAGATCTCGGCTCCGTCGGCGAGCACGTCGATGGCTTCGGCTTCTCCATCCAGGTGGCCGCCTTTGACCAGGACGGCCGCCGGCCCGAGGTCCAGGATGCGGCGCGCCGCTTCGCGGGCATCGTCCACGGTGTGAATGTCGAGGCCCGTCAGGAGCTGCGCCTCGTGGACGTTGGGCGTAACCAGCGTCGCGAGTGGCAGTAGCCGGCGTTTGAGCGTGTCGATGGCATCGGGCTTGAGCAGGGCAAATCCGCTCTTGGAGATCATCACGGGATCCACCACCAGCGGCGCAATCCCGCGCGCTTCCACCTTGCCGGCCACCGCTTCGATGAGCGCCACCGAAGACAGCATGCCGGTTTTGGCCGCGCCGACTTCAAAATCGTCGAACACGGCATCGATCTGCGCCTCCACGATATCGATGGGCAAGTCAAACGCCGCCGTGACAGCCGTCGTGTTCTGCGCCGTAATCGCCGTGATGACGGACATGGCGAAGACGCCGTTGGCCTGGATCGCCTTGATGTCGGCCTGAATCCCCGCTCCCCCACCGGAATCACTCCCGGCAATGGTCAACGCGGTTGGGAGTGGATGCGTGGACG
>JBCDHV010000254.1:0-5966 GCA_038749615.1 Bacteroidota bacterium | reverse complement strand
TGCCCCCCAATGTGCGGTTCGGCCGGCTGCATGTTCGACCAACGCACGGAGTCGGCTCCGGCCCCAGCCACGGCTTCCGGGCGGATCGTTTGGGGAATCTCGTACCACGTGGAAACGACAGGAGACTCCGTGAGGAAGTTGATGAAGTTGGGCGTCATGCGGCCGGGATAGCCGCGAAAGTCGAAGACCACTCCACGAGCAGCCGCGAGATCCTCCGTGCGAGCGACAAACAGACTGTCTGTGATTCGCTCAATGTCGACGTACATGATGCCCGGCTCGACCTCCGCGATCGGAGCAGGCCGGCGTTCCGCAGGCGCACGCTCGACACGGCCGACCTGTACGGCCACGCGTTTTCCGTCTCGATCCAACATGATCTGCGCCTGCGAGCCCTCAGGCCCACTGCCGAACGCTTGGGACGCCCGGTACCGGCGCCAGTGTTCAGAGCCAGACGCCAACTCAGCCTCTCGTTCGAAGAGCGTCTCAGCTGCCACCCCATCGACGCTGATCACGAGATCACCCAAGCGTGCGGCTGAGGTGTCCGATGAAGCGACGACCGTCACCTGGCCCTCGACGAGTTCCACCGCGAATGGTAGCCGTGCACGGCGGGGCAAGCCGGCACAGAAGACGTTTCCGTGGCCATCATTGAGGCGGGCAACGAGCCCGTGAAGCACCTCGCAATGCTCATTGGCCGACGTAGCCTGGAGAGCGCCGGCGAGCGCCTCGCCCAACACGTCATCCCAGGAACCGGTGATGGCATCTGGGTAGGGGTAAAAGTGCTCGAAGATGCTCCATGCTACGATGACATCGGCGGCTCTCCGCGCCGAATCTGTGTAGCGCTCCTCGGTACTGGCCACGTCATCGAGTTCGGCGTTGAGGGCCTCCAGGGCGTTGAGATTGGGCACCGGCAAGGTCTGCGCATCTCGACTGTAGAGCGTAAGCGGTACAGACAATCTCAACCCCTGGCCAAGATCCAACAACGCAACCTCTCCGGCTTTCGCCCGCGCTTCGAAGAGGGGCTCGGCTAGCGTGCCGTCGGCGTCCGCCATCGGTGCGGGCCGGTTGAGGCGGACGCTCCCGTAGATATTCTGCGCACTTTCGAGTAGAACCCCCCGGTGTTGCCACGTCACCAGCGTCAAACCGGCGGTGTCTTCTGGAACGGGTACAGCCTTGGGCTCAGTGCCGGCAGCATACACGTCGACGCTGGGAGCAATCGGGTGGATCAGTGCTTCCAACGCCAGCTTCAACTCAGCCTGGCTGCCAGCGTCCATGACCCGTTGGGCTCCGAGGATGGCAAACTGATCCCAGTTCGTCGATGCGGCCTCATCCGAGGGGTGGAAGAACCGAACCGCCCCATAAGCTTGCGCAAAGGCTGCGAGATTCTCGATGCGCTGCGTGTCCTCCGCCTGCACAGCAGCCTGTGCCTCCGCAGAGTCGGCGTGTGCCGCAACCAAGACCCATCCAACGAGCAGTTTCGAAAGTACCCGGCGGCCAAGCATGATCAGAAGGGGTTGAGTTTGCGTACTACTCTCGGGCAGGCTTCGGCAGATACGTCTGCATGTCGCGCTGGAGTGCTTCGTACAGCTCCTTGTAGCGATCTGGAATTTCAGCACCCATGTTGGCGTAGTGCGTCGTCTTCCAACGCCGGGCGATAGCGAAGATTTCTTCCGGCGATTGGGTGACGAAATTTGGGTCCCCCACGGCGTGCGTCCATTCGCTCATGTTACTGCCGCAGATCTCGAAGAACACCAGGCCGTGGTCGATGACGTCCTGAAGCTGAGGCAGAACCTGAAGCTTTTGCTCGTACTGGCGCATGTGGTAATTCGACCCAAAACAGTCTTGGCGGACGCCCAGGATGCCTTGCTCCAACCCGTGAGCCAGAACGGCCGTCGGCATGTCACCGAGTTGCAGCACGAGGCGGTCGGCCCCGAAGGCTTCGATGTGGAAGTCGACGTAGCGCTTCTGGTTTTCGAGGGTCGGCATGAAGTCGCTGTTCAGCCAGCCGACGGTCGTGTGCCACTCCCCTACCCAGCCCACAGCACCTACGTCGGCAAACGCAAACGCCGGGTGCTCGCCAATGGCGTCTCCGAGCGCCACGATCCAGTTGCGGATCGAGGTCTGGACCTCGGGGTCGTCCCAATCGGGTGCAAACGCCGTACGGCCGTTCCGCTCGACGGCGACTGACTTGATCCAGGGAGGAAAGAACGGTGGCAGCGTCGGATGATTCGGCCCGACGAACGGATGTGCGGTCATCAGCCGGATGCCCACTTTGATGCCTTGCGCCTCGGCTTCATCGAGGACATCGAGAAAACTGGAGAAGTCGTACTCGCCGGGCGCGGGTTCCAGTACGGGCCACAAGAAGGCGCGTCCATTCTCGCGGAAGTCGCCGCGGAAATACGCAACCGTAACCGGGACCTCGCCGAGCGCCGGCGCGATCCGGTTGTACGTCACCAGTCCCCCTTGGTCGACGCGTAGCGATTCGTCGGCTTGCGCCGCGGCCCATCCGGTCAGCAGCAGACATGCCGCCAAACTCATCCTCATTCGATCCATCATCAAGCTGAAACGTCGACCGACTTGGTGAGCCGGCGGTTGAACAAAAGAAGCAAAGCCAGCACGAGGCCCCATTGGGCCAAGCAGGTCATCACACTGAACGCATCGAACGGGTCGAACCAGCGGTCCGGTGCGTAGCTCGTTGCCGAGAGGGTCATCCACCAGACCAGCAAGACGACGGCCTGGATCGGCACCAACACCGTCACGACGCGCCACCAAAGCGAGCCGGCCGTCCAATCGCCGACAGCCCCTTCGGCCATGTCTGTCATGAACGCCTTTCCGTACCGAGCCACGGCAAAGGCGACAAACCCACCGGAGATCATCAACCCGACGCCCCAGACGAAGTCCTGGTTGGCGAACACGTTGAGATTCAGTGCGGACGGTGTGCCAGCGAGAAAACCAACGCTGGCCACCCCGAAAATAGCAGCCTTGCGGGATATTCCTCGGTCGATGAGCACCCGCGTAGCGAGCTCGATCATGGAGATCAACGAGCTGAAGGCGGCAAAAGCCAATCCGAGAAAGAAGACGGTCGAGAGCACGCGCCCCAAGGCCATTTGCGCGAACAGCACCGGCATCCAGACGAACGTAAGTCCCGTGCTTGCCGGCCCGCTCGACCGCATCACGTCGAGAATCTCTGGCCGGGCCATCGTCGTGCCTAGAACAGCGAAGACCGTCCCAAACACCATTAACGCGGCGAGCAGTGAAACGAGATTGTTTCCGATCCCCGTGATGAACGCATTCTTGACCACACCGTCTTGGTGGCGCATGTAGGCCCCGTAGGTCAGAATCAGCCCCCAGCCGGCTCCGGTGTCCCAGGCGTTCTGGGTCAGCGCTTCGAGCCAGAGCGTCGGCTCGCTGAGTTGGCTCCACTGCGGCGTGAACAAATACTGCACGCCCTCGAACGCCCCTGGCAGCGTCAACGCCCGCCCCACCGAGATCAACACGATAGCCAGCAGAGCCGGCACGAGAAACCGGTTCGCTTTTTCGATGCTCCCGATGCCCCGAAAGCAGATCATCGCCCCGCCGAACATCGCGAGGGCGTGGAAGAACACCGGCATCCAGCCGGTGGCTTGGAACGTCTCCCAGGTGGCCAAGGCCGCCTCGGCATCAGCGGGAAGTGCGTTCAGGGCCGTGTGCTGGGTGAAATAGATGCACCAGCCGGCTACCACGCTGTAGTAGAACATGATGGCTGTTGCCACAAAGGCCACAAACCCACCCATCCAGGCGAAAGCCGGCCCAGCGATCCGAGCAAACGAGCCCACGACTCCCTTTCGAGCAATCCGGCCCATGCCGTATTCCGCGATGATCAGCGGAATGCTCCACAGCAATAAAAACGACGCCCACGCGAGCAAGAACGCGCCGGCTCCCTCATCTCCTCCCATCTTGGCGGCAATCCGGGGAAAGCGCCAGATATTGCCCGTCCCCACCGCAATCCCAAGGACACTCAGGATGAGACCGAGACGAGACGAAAACCGGGCAGGCTGGGACACAGGGTTGTCAGGGTTTGGTGTAGGTCGCTCACTCGAGATACGACAGAGAAGGGCTCCACAGGCAGCGAAAATCTAATTACTATGCGGCTGGAGAATGGCCAAATTTCTCAGTGGCGAACGTGAAGAAAGAAAACCTTTCAAACGTGCATGGCGTTTTGCGTAGCTCGTGTCGTTTGGGTCAAACTTAAGCAGAAACGAAGCCATGCATACCGAGCCGATTACTTTACACGTGAGCGCCGACATAGCTCAGGCCTTTCACGAGGCAGATCTCGCCACGCTTAATCACATCCGAGACTTGTTGGAGTTTGCTCTGATCGGAGGAGGAGAACTCAGCGACGCGGACTTTGACGCTGCAACGGTCGAGTTGGATCAAGCTATGGCTGCAATTGGGGCAAAGGCTCGGGAACGTGGCTTGACCGACGAAAAGCTGAAAGAAATCCTCTATGGCCCGAAATCGTAGGCGGCGGCGGTTCGTTCTGGACACAAACATTCTGGTCAGCGCTGCGCTGACTCCGGGCGGTGTAGCCAGTGAGGTGGCTCGCTATATCAGCCAGCAGGGCTATTTTGTCTTCTCAGCCGAAACGTTCGCGGAATTCCGAGAAGTTCTGTACCGCAGCGTGTTCGACAGCTATCTAACCAACCAGGATCGGAGAGCTTTTGTCATTCCTCTCTTACGTAAGTCTGTCCGCGTTGAGACGACGGAAGCCATCCAAGCATGCTCAGATCCTGACGATGACAAATTCCTGGACGTTGCGGTCGCCGGCAAAGCCGAGTGTATCGTCGTCACGCGGAACGTTGGGGATTTTCCTGCGGACTCGTTCAGGGACGTACTCATTCTAACTTGGACCACGAGCGCCGCTGATCCGGTCATGGCGTCAACACCACCTCGTGCAGGCGCTTCTCGGGGGCGATTAGGCGTGGCGCACCGGGGCGGTCTAGGCGGTAGTACTGGAAATTGAGGAAGGTCTCTAGGTGGGCGTCGTACAGTGGGCTTGCTGGATCGCCGCTCTGGCCGCCAGGATAGACACCGTAACCGATGGGCGTTTCACCGGAGAAATCGACGACCATCCGCCAGCTGGCACTGAACGTTGTGGGCCGGCCGGCTGCCGGCGACAGCGTGTTGGCAAACCCTGGATACTCGTACGGCCCGCGCTGGAACGGCTTCAGCCGAAGCAAATGTCGGAAAAGCGCCTTGTGATGATCACCCCAGCGCCAATCCTTCTGGTCGAGTCCGTACTTCAATTCGACGGAATCCGCCGTCGCCTCCAGCGCCAGAGCCAACAAGTCGTTCGCGGTCTCACGCTTGAGACGCGTCTCTTCGAGGTCCATCCACCGGGACGCCGGCTCGGTCGCAAATAGTTGATACAAGACCGGTAGTTTCGGCGATCGGAGGTTGTTGTCCCGGAATTCGTCCCACGTGAGGTACGCCAGGACGTCCAGAAACTCGTCGAACACGACTGCAGCCGGTTGATCTACCGAGGCCTCTCCATCCCAATCGAGCATGACTTGGCGTAGGGTGTCCGCCATGCCCGTGACCCCGCGAAGCGTGTCGAGCATGGGGCGGAAAAGTTCGTGCTGGACGGTCTGCACGTCGGCCTGGTAGCGTTTCAGGTCGTCTACGCTGTGCGAGGTCTTGGTACTTAGCAGCCGGTTGATGCGCAGCGAGCGAAAACTGCGCGGCCAGTCGTGCCCGAGGTAGTAGCGATAGGCCGGCCCAACCTGCATCTGGTTGGCTGAGGCCAGATAGCCCTGGCTCGGATTCCGGGACGAAGGCAACTCGTCGAACGGAATCCGCCCCGTCCATTCGTAGTCGCTCGTCGTTCCGTCGAGCAACCCGATCCCATCGCCGGCAGCACGGATCGGGAAATGCCCGGAGGTGCGGATCGCGATTTCGCCATCCCGGCTTGCGGCCAGGACGTTCTGGGGCGC
>JBCDHV010000253.1:0-5975 GCA_038749615.1 Bacteroidota bacterium | reverse complement strand
GTTCATGACGCCCTCTGGCGTCCAACTCAACGATTACGTGCTTGAGGGCACGCTGTCTGGGCCAGTGCCGTTTGCCAATGGCGTGCGGTACTTCCTGAGCGCCCGGCGGGACATGGACGAGGGGTCCATTTTCGGGACGCGCCTCTTCGCGCCCAACGACAGTGCGAATTTCAACGGGGCGTTTCCGTACTGGGAAATCCAAGGCCGGCCGTTCTGGGAATACCTGCCCATCGACGATCCGCTCGTCAGCCAGCTTGGCCTCGACATTAGCGGCGAGTTCAACCGGCCGCTGCCGAACGAGATCGTGCCGCTCAACCCGCGGGAGGCGCTGAACGTGCTCGGCAAGCTCTCGTACCGGCCATTCACTGGGGCCAAGGTCGAGTACTCGTTCCTCTATGATTTCTCCAAGTTCAAGCCGGCTACGTTCGCGTATCGCTTTAACCCCGACGGCATCGGCACGCGCCGCGAACGCGGGTACAACCACGGCCTGACCTGGACCCAAACCCTTGGCGACCGTGCGTTCTACACTTTCCGGGGATCGTACGCGCAGAACCGGTTCAGGAGTTTTCGTTTCGAAGACCCAACGGACCCGCGGTACGTCAAAGACTTGGCCGGCATAGGCGAGGGACGGGTCGTTGGCTTCCCCGGATCAAACTTTCTCTTTGGCGGCAACGAAAAGGGACACATCGACGAGGAATCTCGGTCGGTCCGGCTCAAGCTCGACTACACCCAGCAAATCGGGGCGACGCACGAAGTCAAAACCGGGGTCGAGCTAAACCTCCACAGCCTCGACCGCGAGAACTTCGTAGTGCTGTTCGACGGCAATCAATTCCTCGAACCGACGGTCCCGCCCCTCGACTCGCCGTCGCACGACAAGTACGAAGATCAGCGGGTCACCGAGGTGTCGGCGTACCTGCAGGACAAGCTGGAATTCGACGACTTCATCGTCAACGCCGGCCTCCGCTACGAGTATTTCAACCCGAACGGGGAGTACTTCCCGAACTTGCTCGACCCCTTTGGTGAGCGCGTGGAGGCTGAGGTGAAGCAGTTGGTCTTGCCGCGCATCGGGTTGTCGTTTCCGATCACCGAGACGGGCATCATTCACCTCTCGTACGGGCATTTCGCCCAGATGCCACGCCTGCGGAATTTGTACCGGAACCCTGAGTTTGAATTCCCTGTCGGGCAGTCGCCGCTCTTTGGGAATACCAACATGCGCCCGGAGCGCACCGTGCAGTATGAGATCGGCCTGCAACAACAGATCGGCGACTTGATGGCCTTCGATGTCACCGGCTATTTCAAAGACATCCGCGACTACCTCGCGCAGCAGACGGTGCGCTTCAGCACCATCGCCGGCGAGGATGTGTACCGGATCTACCTGAACCGGGATTACGCAAACGTCAAAGGGATGACGTTTGCGCTGACGCGCCGACGGGCACGGGGTGGGCTGCTGTCGGCCGGGATCGACTACACGTTCCAGATTGCTGAAGGCAACAACGACGATCCGAACGCCTTCTTCTTCAACTTCTTGAGCGGCCGGGAAAACGAATTCGAGCTCATTCCGCTCGACTTCGACCAGCAGCACGTGCTCTCTGGTACCGTCACGTTGTCGCGCCCGAACAACTTCGGCTTTAGCCTGATTGGCCAGTTTGCAACGGGCTACCCGTACACGCCGCTCTTGATCGACCAGAAGATCGACCAGCTACCGAACGCCGGCCGCAAGCCGACCCAGACGCGGCTCGACGCCCACCTGTACAAAGAGGTAAGCGTGGCAGGGCTTCGGGGCCGGGTTTTCGCAAAGGTTTTCAACGTGCTCGACCGCCTCAACGAGCGTTTCGTGTTCGACGATACCGGCCGCGCCACGTACTCGCTCAATGGGCAGCGCGGTATCCACGCCGCTTGGGAGCCCTACTACGGCCTGCCCGGCATTCAAGACCTGGACACGTACAACTCACGCCCCAATTTCTTCAGCACCCCGCGTGAGATCCAGCTCGGCGTGTCGTTTGGATTCTAGCACAGAGTTTGGCCTCACAGCGCCCGGCTTGTGCCGGCGTGGCTACCCCGAACGCTCAATATTCCCCACCGTGTACCGACTCCTCTCTCTAGTTTTGCTGTTACTTGTAGCGGCCCCCGCTCAAGCTCAGACCCGCGAAAAAGGATGGGATGCCTTCGATGTGGATCGTTGGATCCGTGCGCAGGCGTCCAAGCGCCTCGACGTGGGCGCGAATGACGATTGTGCCAGCGGATTTACCAACCGCCGCGATGCCATCATGAATGGCAACCGGATCACGACGCAGATCCTGAACTTTGGGTCGATCTCGGCACCAGGAAATACCATTACAGACATCGTCTGGAATGGCTTGGGCTACGGGTATGAGTTCGGGCCGTTCGTAGCTGCGGAAATCGAAGATCCAAACCGGCAAGACCCGCAGAGCGTGGTCAAACTGGACGAAAACGGCCGTCCCGTTCTCACCGCCACGGGAGATACGATGTACGTGACCCGGATCGTGTCAGACGGGCTCGTTTCGAATGGGGGAGAGGTCTCCCCAGATGGGTCTGAATTCTGGGGGTGGCAGCCAATCGCGTGTGCCCAGCCAGTCGGCAGTTTCGGAGGGTTGCAGGTCGTCAACCCCGAGTCGGACCGGATCCCCACGAGCGATGCCCCAGACCGCGACCTGGACGGCAAGCCGGACTCTTGGCCGGACGACTGGTTCAACGAAACGCTGAGAGAATTCGTCTGGCCAGGTGCCCTGCAGCAGGGGGCATCCAACGCGGATAAGGAGTCGATCTACTTCATGAACGACTACAACAATCGCGAATTCAATTACCTGCCGTTTCCGTCGGATCCTTCCAAGCGTGGCCTCGGGCTGGAAGTCGAGACGCGGATCTATCAGTGGGCGAACCCGCTCGCTGAAGACACGATCTTTCTGGTCTACAAGATCACCAACAAGAGCGAGCGCGATCTCGACAATGTGATCTTCGGCATGTGGGGTGATCCGCACGTAGGCGGACCCGGCGACTGGCCCGATGACCTCGCCTTCTTCGACCGCGAGCAGAACCTCGTGTACGCCTTCGATGCAGACGGCCGTTCCGATATTCCCGGTAGGGAGCCAGGCTATTTCGGATACACCTTCCTGGAAAGCCCTGGACTGGGCAATGAGATCATCGACGGTCAGTTCTTCGAAGGCGACGGCATCGACAACGACGGCGATGGCTTGGTCGACGAATCTTGGACCGACGGCATCGACAACGACGGTGACTGGAATCCAGAGCTAGACGACACGGGCATCGACGGCATTCCTGGTACCGGCGACGAGGGCGAAGGTGACGGTGTCCCCACCGCCGGCGACCCGTTCGACATTCAGCGTCCGGGCGAACCGAACTTCGAGTTTACAGACATCGACGAGAGCGACCAGATTGGGCTGACGTCGTTTGCCTCGCCCCGCTTTGCCGGCAACCGGATCTCGAACGACAACCGCGTGTGGGACCTCGTGCAGCCAGGCCGCTTCGAAGACGTGCCGGCCGAACCGGGCGACTATGTCTTCTTGTACGGCTCAGGAAATTTCCCACTGCGGGCCGGCGAGACGAAGCGGTTCTCCATCGCGCTTGTGGTTGGGGAGAGCTTCGAAGACCTCCAACTCAACGTCCGGACGGCTCAGCAGATCTACCGGGTAGGCTACCGATTCGCAAAACCGCCTGAGAAGCCGAACCTTACCGCGGTTCCGGGGGATGGCCAAGTCACCTTGTACTGGGATGCAACGTCAGAGGACAGCATCGACCCGCTCTCGCGCGAGAAGGATTTCGAAGGGTATGTGCTGTTCCGATCGACCAGCCACGAGTTCAGCGACATACAGACCATCACTGACATCAATGGCTCCAATTTTCTCTTTGAGCCGCTGACGACCGAGATCGGAATCGAGGCGAAATTCGATCTCGATAACGGACTCGCGGGCCCATCGCCCATTCCGTATGCCGGCCGTGGTGTGAGTTACGATCTTGGCAGCGACACCGGACTCCGGCACACGTTCGTCGACTCGAACCAAGTCATCAACGGGCAGACGTACTACTACGCCCTGGCGGCCTACGATCGTGGATTCGTCGATGAGACCGGGGCCAATGGGATTCCTCCGAGCGAGACGAGCAAGACCATCACGTACAACCCGGTCGACGACAGTTTCATTTTCGATGTCAACACAGTCTCCGTCGTGCCTCGCCCACGAACGGCCGGCTACGTGGGGCCAAACATCGTTGGAGAAGGCGGCTTCGAACGTATCCAGGGAGCATCGACCGGAGAGCTAGAACTCCGCGTCCTCAATGAACTTGCGTTGCCCGAGCAAGGGAGGTACAGGCTCGAATTTACTGGGGGTGAGGATGAAGGCGTCCGCTATTCGCTCATCAACGATGTCCCGGTCGTAACCGAAGTCTCGGCCTCCCTCGGTAAAGTCAATGCACTCGGGTTCGAGAACATCATCCCTGAAACGTTCTCCCTGCGCACCTCAGCAGGGCAGGAGCTAACCGAAGGGACGGATTACACGCTGCTTGCAGGCAACGGAGCCGTGCAGGTATTTGCCGGCGCGGACGAAGGGGAGCGGCTGACGGCGACGTTCAAGTACGCCCCCGTGGCCGACAGCGACCGACTGGCCGGCGAGGAGTCCAATCCAATTTTCGATGGGTTGCAGCTCTTCGTGACCGACGATGTGCTGGCCGTCAACCAAGACGAAACTGGCTGGATTCAAGGCAATGCATCGGTCGGGTTCGATGTCCGCAGGGCCACGGCCGGCCCGGGCCGGCAGGAAGTGCCGTTCGACTACGAGATTCGCTTCGGTAGCGGCCAGGTCACGACGAGCTTCAACACAAACCTTGCATTGCCGTTCGAGGTGTTGAACCTGTCGAGAGCCAACCAACAGATCGATGTCTTCGTCCCAGACCCTAACGGAAACCGAGCATGGGACATCACGGAGCCCTTGATTTTCGTCGAGGAAGTGAATGGTCAGCAGATCGCTACGTGGGAGGTGGTCTTCCAGGAGAATGGCCAGCTTCCAACTGCCGGCGATGTGTTTCTCGTGTCGACTGACAAGCCTTTCGCGCCAGGCGATGTGTACGGTTTCGAGACTCGGGCCGCCCGCGTTGATCAAGCGCTAGCCGAGCAGGAGCTTGGCGAAGTCTACGTCGTGCCCAATCCGTACGTCGCGACGAACGTGCTTGAGCCACGGAACCCGGTGTCGAATAGCCAGCGGGGTGATCGCCGGCTCTACTTCGCCAATGTGCCAGCGCGCTGTACGGTGCGGATCTACACGTTGGCCGGCGAACTCGTGACGACGCTCGAGCACGATAGCATCATCGACGACGGCAAGCTGTTCTGGGACCTCCGCACCAAGGACAACACGGTTATCGCTCACGGGCTGTACCTCTTCCACGTCGAGTCGGACGCCGGCACCTTTGTCGGGAAGTTCGCCGTCATCAAATAGCGCCACCACGCAACACGGAATCCCCATGAACAGGATTGTACTGCTCATCGCTGTGCTGGCTGCGCCCATCACGTTCGCGCAGGACTCGCCGGACGAGGGCACGATCACGAAAGTCGGCACGACGGCCGCTCAGTTTCTGAAGCTCGGCATGAGCGCGCGCGCCATTTCGATGGGTAGCGCCTTCGTTGCCGAAGCGAGCGACTTATCAGCCGTGTACTGGAATCCCGCCGGCCTCGCATCGTTGCAGGGCGGGGCTGTGCAGGTCTCCCACACAGAGTACTTGGCTGGTATTGATTACGAAGTTGCTGCGTTTGGAACGAGTCTCGGCCGCAACGGCGCCCTGGGTGCCAGCGTCATCTTTCTGGATTCAGGCGACATGGAGGTCCGCACAGTCGACGCCCCCGACGGAACGGGGGAGCAGTTCGGCGTTCAGAATGTGGCGCTTCAGCTTTCCTACGCGCGTGCGCTGACCGACCGGTTCAGCCTGGGCGTGACCGGGAAATACATCCG
>JBCDHV010000252.1:0-5979 GCA_038749615.1 Bacteroidota bacterium | reverse complement strand
GCGCCGAGGCCCTGACCTCGTCGCCCTCAAGCCAGGACTAGCCGTGGATTATCTCGCTCGGCATGTTCAGGAACGCCCACATCAAACCGCGATCGTCGGGCCGGATGGGCAGCTCACATTCGCCGAACTGGAAGACGAGGTAGGCCAGGCAGCGGCCTTGCTGCGTGATGCAGGGTTGCGAGAGGGCGAGTCGGCGCTGATGGTCGTGCCGGTTTCGGTGGCGCTGTACGTCGCGCTGTTGGCCGTGTGGCGTCTTGGGGGCGTGGTCCTCCTCGTAGATCCCGCAGCTGGCCGGACGCACCTTGAACGATCGTGTCAGCTGTACCCGCCAGATATGCTGATCGCGTCTGGGAAAGGGCATCTGTTGCGCGTCGTGTCGAAATCCGTACGGCGGATTCCAGCCAAGGTGACGGTCGGCCGGTGGCCCGTGCCGGGCGCGGTGCGATGGAGCCGGCGCTCTCGCTTCGAGCCTCTGCCGAACGCACCCGTCGATCCGGAGAAGCCGGCCTTGCTGACGTTTACGAGTGGCAGCACAGGTCGGCCGAAAGCGGCGGTCCGTACGCACGGCTTCCTGGCCGAGCAGCACCGCGTCCTGGAGCGCCATCTGGCGTTGCACCCGGGTGAGCCGGCGCTCGTTACCCTGCCGGTCTTCGCCCTCGCTCATCTCGCTTCCGGCCAGCCCACCATCATCGCCGACGCCGATTTGCGCCGGCCTGGCTACATCGACCCGGAACCGGTCTTCCGGCAAATCAACCGATGGCATCCGACGCGCATCGCTGCCTCGCCGGCGTTTTTTGAGCGCTTGATCGAGTATGCCGAGCGCACCGGTACGCCGCTTCCTGTTGCCGGAGCTTTGTACACGGGGGGAGCACCGGTCTACCCGGATGTACTCGACCGTCTAGCCCGCGCCGCGCCCCAGGCAACCGTTGAGGCCGTGTACGGGTCGACCGAGGCTGAACCCATCGCTCACGTGGCCCATGCGGAGATCTCCGAGGCCGACCGAGACGCCATGCAGCACGGCGCTGGGCTTTTAACGGGCCGTCCGGTTGAGGATATCGACGTGCGTATACTCCAGGCAAAGCCAGGCGAACCTCTCGGGCATCTGACGCAGGAGGGGTTCGAGGAGCGGACCCAGCCGGCCGGGGAAGCGGGTGAAATTGTGGTCTCGGGCGCGCATGTGTTGAAACATTACTGGCAAGGCCACGGCGAGGCTGAGACGAAATTCGATGTAGGCGAGACGCGCTGGCATCGGACGGGCGATATCGGCCGGCTCGACGATGCAGGCCGGCTGTGGCTGCTGGGCCGGGCTACAGCGGTGCTTCATGACGAGCACGGCGCGGTATATCCGTTTGCCGTCGAAGTGGCAGCATCGGCGCTGCCTGGCGTGCAGCGGGCGGCGCTAGCGGCGGTTGGGAGCCGGCGCGTGTTGGCCGTAGAGATCCAACCGGGGTTCGATGCAAAGTCTGTGCAGGAGCAACTAGCATGGGCGCGGCTGGACGAGGTCCGGCCGGTACGGCAAATTCCGCTGGACCGCCGGCACAACGCCAAGGTCGATTATCCGGCGTTGAAGGAAGTGTTAGAGACGTAGTCCTTGCCTGTAGCGTACGGAACACGCCTTTCCTCCTGGCGTCACTGGCACCCACATCTTCCCCCAGTGCTCCCGCCGACAGCGGTTTGACCGAGCACAGCCGGCCATCGCTCGATTATTAGGTGCTGTGAGGAATCACAGGGCTGAGACACCAGAGAGGCCCACAATGGAATCTGTCCGCGTCCTTCTTGCCGATGACCATCCCCTGCTGCGCGAAGGCATTCGCCGAATCCTTGAGCGCGAGCCTGACATCCAGGTCGTTGGTGAGGCACGGAACGGGGCAGAGGCGCTGAAACTAGCGCGCACGGTGCCGGCTGACGTCCTGCTGCTCGACATGGAGATGCCGAAGCTGACAGGGGTGGAAGTCGCCCGCCGGCTACGCTCCGAGCAATCGACCGTCCGGGTGCTCGCGCTGTCCGCTTATGATGATGCGGCGTACGTCTCCGAACTCCTCCGCAACGACGCCTACGGGTACATCACGAAAGGTAAGGCCCCGATGCTGGTGGTCGAGGCCGTCCAAGCCGTGGCCAATGGCGAGCGCCGCTGGTTCGTCAACCCGTCGTCCAACGACCACGACCAACTGCCCATCTCGGAGCGCGAACAGGAAGTACTGACCCTCATGGCCCAGGGCCACTCGAACAAGCAGATTGCCGAGCAACTGTTCATTTCCGATCACACGGTCCGGAATCACATCGCCAATATATACTCGAAGTTGGGCGTCTCCTCTTGGAGGGAAGCCATTGCGTGGGCATGGCAGCAGGGGTTGATGTCGAATTGAGAGGGGTGTTTGGTGTTTAGTTTTTAGTGTTTGGTTCTCCGGGTAAGGTGGCTTCTACTCCTAGGTGTTCAGCCTGTCGTGATGCCGGCAGGATGCTCTCTTCGGTCGCGTTCCCTGTCTAAACACTAAACACCAAATACTGAACACTAAAAACCAAACACTACCCCGCAACCGATCCGCGTTCGAGCTGCAGCCTGAGATGCGCGAGGTGCTGTCCGTAGCGTGCTGCGGCCTCGTCTTGTTCGGCTTGCACGAGAGCGGCACGGGCTTGGGTGAGTTCAACGAGTGTCGAGCCTCCCAGGGTGTAGCGCGCTTCTTCGGCTTCGAAGGCGCGGCGGGCGGCGTTGGCTTGCCGGCTTGCAGCATCCACACGCTTCCCAAAACTCACGGCGTCGAGGTAGGCGCGCCGGACACGTACGGAAACCTCAGTGCGCCGGCTCACGAGCTCGGCCTGGGCCGTGTTGAACTGGGCGCGGGCCTGCTGGGTCTGGTACCGCGTCTCGAACCGATTGAAAAGCGGGAGCGAAAACTGGAGGTAAACCGACCCATACCGGTTGTCCCCGAATTGTGTGCCGAGGGAGCGCTGGAGGTCGTCTGTGCTGACATAGGCCGTGGACGCCACGCTGATCAGGTCGATGCGCGGCATGGTGCGAGCTTGGGCGACGCGAATGCCGGCGAGGGCGGCATCGGATTGGGCGCGGAGTTGGTTAACATCCGGCCGGTCTTGCAGCGCCTGCGCCACTAGGCCATCCAAGTCGAACTTCGGCAAGAGGCCCGCGTGCTCTGGTTCCATGAGTTCGATAGGCTCGGAAGGATCGAGTTGGAGCGTCGCGGCTAGTTCGGCGAGGGCCAGCTCGGCGGCCTGCTCGGCTTCGAGGAGCCGCAGTTCTGCCTGGGCGACCTGCGCTTCCTGCGCGTAGAGATCGACATCGGCGCGTTCACCCACCTCCACGAGACCCTGGATTTGCTCTAGGAGCTGCTGCTGATAGGCTAGGTTCTCGGCTCTGATCTGAACGGCGGCACGGTCGAGCAACACCTGCATGTATTGCGTCGCAGTCCTCTCGGCCACGCTGATCTGGGCGGCTTCCTGGCCATAGCCGGCTGCGGTGCGCTCTGCACGCGCCCGGCGGACGCCGGCTACATCGCCAAAGCCGGCGAAGAGATTCAGGCTGGCCGTGGCGCTCATGTTGAGCCGGTCGACGCGTTCGTCTTCGAGGCGGCCCGTGGTCGTGTCGAACTGCCGGCCAAAGCCGAGCTGCGGCGTTGCGCCAAACCGAAGATTCGGCAGAAACTGCCCCTGGCTAGCTTGTACGCCGGCCCGGGTCACCCGCGCCATCTCGTTGGCCTGGATGATTTCCGGATGGCGCTCCATCGCTAGATCGATGGCCCCGTCGAGCGTCAGCACGCGCTGGGCGAGGGTGGTCGGGGCCACGACGAGCAGCAGGAGCAAGGCGAGTACGCTCACAAACGCGCCACGAGCGGGGCTGTTTGCCTGCTTTTTGCCGGCTTGCGTGGCTTGGTCCGTGATGGGGACGAGAATGCGGAGGGTCGTGCCCTCGCCGAGGGCGGAGTTGACGTGAAAAGAGCCGTTCATGATCTGGGTGCGTTCGCTCATACCGAGCATGCCGTAATGGCCTCTGGCCCCCAGGTCCACCCACCGCTCTGGCAGGTCGAATCCTTTGCCGTCGTCCTGCACCTGAATCGACACCTGCTTCGGTGTGTAGGCCACATCGACCTTCACCTGCGAGGGATCGGCGTGCTGGACGGCGTTGTTGAGGGCTTCTTGGTAGATTCTGAAGAGCGGCAACGTGAGCGAGAGAGGCAGTTCGACCTCTGCACCATCGATGGTGACATCGATCTCAACGTTGGGGTACCGCTTGCGGATACGTTCCGCTTGCCCCCGCACCGCAGCTACGAGGCCAAAGGGGCCTAGAGCCGGCGGGCGAAGGTTTTCGCTGATGGCGCGCAGTTCGGCGACTACGTTCATCAATTCGTCTCCGAGGGCTCCCTCTTCGAGGGTTTGCCCTCCGCTTTCTTGTGCGAAGGCAAGCATCATGTGGACCGCATGCAAATCCTGCACAGGGCCGTCGTGAAGCTCCTGAGCCAGCCGCTTGCGTTCCTCTTCGAGGCCTTCTGTGAGGCGTTGTTGGACCTCAACGAGTTGTTTCCGGCGTTCCACTTCAGTCTCATATTTCCGCCGGTTCCGCACGCCAAAAATGATGAGGCCCAGGAACAGTAGGCCGAACAGCGCGGCGATGATCAGCGCGCCTGTGCGCCGGACGAAGTTGACGGTCAGAAAACTGTCCTCCAGCGACACCTCGAAGCGTTCCCGTGCAGCTAAGGTGTCGAGAGGAGAGACGACGTTGACGTGGCCAAGGATCGTGCGAGCAACTTCAGCCGGTAGAGAGACTGTGGGGCCGTCAGCGTCGAGTCCTTCCCGGATGACGACGACGCTGTCTTCGACCACGTTCATGTAAAACAACCGCCCAGATTCTTCGTGGAGGGCGTAGCCTTCTTTTCGCTTCTGTTGGGCCTCGGCATCAGAGGCCGGCAGAAGCAGTGCCACTCCGGCCAGGAGCAGCAGAGCCCGCAGCGGCGGGCGTAAACGTTCTGCTAAGGGTGAGATAAACATTCAGGTAGGGTAGCGCCAAGATTGAGTAGGCGATCTGGATGGGTCCAGATCATACCTGAATGTACGCGACGGCCCATGACTAGCCTTGGCGTGCGGGGGCTGACGTACTAGTACACGAATACTAATCGCGGTAGGTAAAGGGGGAAGGATCAAGGATTAAGGATGAAGGAAGGTCGGACTGCGAGGAGGATGAAAGGAGCAAGGGAGAGGGTGAAGGGAAGAAGGGACAAGGGTGAAGGGAGCAAGGGATAAGGGTGGGGGGCACAGGGGGCAGGGAGTGTGGGGTGTGGTGGCTTTTTTTAGAGGAGAGGGTGTGGTGGGGCGGTGGGGGAGAGGTTCAGGGACGCTGCGCGGGGGCGATGGGCGAGCCGGCGTTCTTGATGGCCAAAGGTGAGAGGGAAAAGCTCTGTGGCGAGGACGCGGGCGGTGTGAAGCCCTCGGGCTGCGTAGCCGGGAAGGGTGAGCGGGACGAAGACGGCTTCGCTTCCCAGGCCGGCAAGCCGGCGGGTGAGATCCTCGATCAGACCGTTGAGGTCGATTTGCGTCTGGCCGGCGAGCAGATCCACTACTGGCGCGGGGGTCGGGTCCTCGTACGTGAAGGCAAACCGCTCGAAGGCGGCGTCTAGGGCCGCCACGGCCCCGTGGTCTTCGATGGTGCGGATCTGAAACGGATCGGCCAAGCCGGTTTCTGCCTCGGCACGGCGCTGGGCAAACGTGAACCGTGCCCCGAAGAATCCGATGAGTTCGCGGAGTGCCGACCGGCACGCGGCAGCCGTCGAGAAGCCGGCAGCGGTGGCGTTGAGCGTCCGCAGTCCGTCTCCCGGAGGCCCGACGGCCTGGGCCCAGACCGCAGGAAGCCCCACTTCACTCGTCACGTCGAGGAATCGAAAGGTGTGGGCCGGATGGGCCGCCTGCGCGCGCTGCAAGAGTGCCTGGAAGCCCGCATCGTCGAGTGCTGAGATGGGAATCTCACGAACAGGC
>JBCDHV010000251.1:0-5987 GCA_038749615.1 Bacteroidota bacterium | reverse complement strand
CGGGCCACCGGTTTCGGCGAAAACCTCTCGATACGGGGCGAGCTCGGTGGCCTGCAATTCATCCCAACTGCCAAGCACAGAGGCGAGTTGGACATGGGTGTCCACCGACGTGTTGCCGTGCCCGGGAAAGTGCTTGAGGGTCGTGGCCACGCCCAGTTGCTCGGCCCCGCGTACGAACGCGCCGGCCATTTCGCTCACGAGTGCGGGATTTTCTCCGTACGAGCGAATGTTGATGATCGGGTTCTCCGGGTTGTCATTGATATCCACGACGGGAGCCAAGACGAGATTGATGCCCATGGCACGCGCTTCCAAGGCTGTGAGCATGCCGGCGGCTTCAGCCAAACGGGGGTCGCGGGCCGCGCCGATGCCCATGTTGGAGGGCACTTCCGTGAAGGCATTCGCTCGGCCGCCGGCTCCACGCTCATAGTCGGCAGCGAAGAACAGGGGCACATCCGACCGCTGTTGTAGCCGGTTCGTCACGTCGATGACCGTTTCAGGGTCGAGCGTCCGGGAGACGAAGAAGCCGCCGGGTGAAAACCGGCGGAGCGCGTCGTCTGGGGTCTGGACATCCCGCAGCCGGTTCGGGTTGAGTTCGACTATCAGGAGTTGCCCGATTTTTTCTTTCAGTGAAAGGGCCTCCAACGTGGAATCGATCCACGCCTCGTCTCGCTCCAACAGGGCAGCCGAACGGTAATCACTGAGAAACGGCTGATGCCGAGCGAAGAGCGAATCCAGCATCGGATCCAAGTCCGGCACGGGCCCTGCGTAGCTCCCCGTGTACGCGGGCACCTCAGACGGCGGGCCTGTGTACTCCACGCTCCTGAAGCCAAAATAGAAGCACACTGCAGCAGCGAGAAAGGCGACGAGCGGCCGGGTAAAGCCGAACAGGGTGTTGAGCACGAAGCGGGGAGAGAAGGTGTGAAAAGCGATGAACTTCGGGATGGCACGGCATCCGATGAGCCGGCTGGACATATCATGTGCCGCCGGCCTCGTGCGGAACGTATCCGACCCTGTGAACCGAGGCCCAGAAGGAGACGATCGGGCGGGCACACAACTTAACTCTCGCTGCTCTTCAGGACGCATCAATATGAACGAGCCGAAGCAAAACAGATTGCGCGCAGAGTGGGCAGCGTTTCGGGAAGGCGTTTCCAGTCTGGACCTTCAGACGGTGACGATTCTGCTGATGTCGGCCGTGTTGATGATCGTGCAGTTGCAGTTCGGCAGCCGGCGGTTTTTCCGGCGCACGTTTGGGGATCACGTGGCGGCCGGCAATCTAGAGCTGTTTTCATGGGCCTGGTGGTTCGTGGTACAAGGCGTGCTCGGCTTCGTCATTCCTGTATTCATCCTGCTCGTGCTCTTCAAGCGTACACCGCGAGACGCTGGTCTCGGGCTGGGCGATTGGAAACTGGCAGGGGGGCTGGCGTTGGCCTACCTACCGCTGGTCATCGCCGGCACCTGGGTACTTTCGGCCGGGAGTAGCTTTCAGGCCGATTATCCCCATCTTAAATCGGCAGCCACCGATTGGGGCGTATTTTGGACCTACCATTTGCTCTTTCTATTCTACTGGATGGGCTGGGAGTACCTCTGGCGCGGCTTTGTGCTCTTCGGCACGGCGCGCACCTTTGGGCTCTACGCGATCATCATCCAGACCGTCCCGTTTGCGATCTTGCATGCCTCCAAGCCCCTAGCTGAAGGGTTGTTGTCCGTCCTTGGCGGGGTAGCACTCGGAGCCTTGGTCTGGCGCTGCCGCTCGTTCTGGATCGCCGTCCCGATCCACTCTGCACAAATGCTGATCCTTGATATCTTCTGCGCGCTACGCATTCGTTCGGGCGAAGATGGGCTTGGTTGGAATGCGTTCCAGGCCATGCTCGATTATCTGTAAGTCTGATTCTACCCGACCTGCCCCGTGAAACCCAGTGCATCCTCGCCGGCGATGGCCCCAGTTCGTAGAACGACCCCGTTTCCGACGTGGCCGATCTTCGAAGCCGACGAGGTCGCTGCGGCAGTACGGGTCCTGGAGTCGGGGAAGGTCAATTACTGGCGAGGCGAGGAAGTCCGCGAGTTTGAATGCTCGTTTGCCGGCCACACCGGCGTCCCGTATGCCATCGCGCTGAGCAACGGTACCATCGCTCTGGAGGCCGCACTCCGCGCAGCCGGTATCGGGCCGGGGGACGAGGTCGTCGTTCCACCTCGGACGTATGTAGCGACGGCATCGAGCGTCGCGTTTCTCGGCGCGCGGCCTGTCTTCGCCGACGTGGATCCCGATTCTGAAGCCATCACGGCGGAGACGATCGAACGAGTCCTTTCGCCCAAGACAAAGGCGATCATTGTGGTCCACCTGCACGGATGGCCGGCTGACATGGACCCTGTCATGGCCTTGGCTGAGTCACGGAACCTGCTCGTGATCGAAGACTGTGCCCAGGCTCACGGAGCGAGCTACAAGGGAAAGCCGGTCGGTGGGTTTGGGGACATCGGGGCCTGGTCGTTCTGCCAGGACAAGATCATGACGACGGCAGGGGAGGGCGGCATGGTAACCACTCGTTCTGGTGAGTTGTGGTCGGCCATGTGGTCGTTCAAGGACCACGGGAAAAGCCACGACACCGTGAGCCGGACCGACCATCCGCCTGGGTTTCGCTGGCTGGTCGAGTCGTTTGGAACGAACGCGCGGATGACGGAAGTGCAAGGAGCGATAGGCCGGCTTCAACTCAAGAAGTTGGCGGCCTGGTCTGCACAGCGCCGTGCCAACGCACAAGTTCTGACCGATGGGTTGGCCGATCATCCGCTGCTTCGTGTGCCCACAGTGCCGGCCACCATCGAGCATGCGCGGTACAAGTACAGCCTGTTTATCCGCCCGGAGCGGCTGCGCACAGACTGGAGCCGAGACCGGATCATGCAGGAGGTCACAGGCCTGGGGATTCCTTGCTTCAGTGGCATCTGCGGGGAAGTGTATTTAGAGAAAGCGTTTCGGGAAGCCGGCATGACGCCACGCACCCGGCTCCCCATTGCCCGGCAGCTTGCCGAGACGTCGCTGCAGCTGCTCGTGCACCCGACGCTTGGGTCTTCTGATATGGCTGACGCCGTTTCTATACTTCGCTATGTGGCAGACCAAGCATGTAGACGTTGAATACAGCCGGGGGGGGCAGGCTCTAGTATTTTTAAACATATATCGTATTTTTTGGACCAAACTGTAGCCTTGCGAGGAACCTGATCCAGAGACGGCATGTCTGTGCGGGTCCACCCATCTCTTCCCCCCGCTCCCATCCTTGCAGTCCTTTTCCCATATCCTGATGGTGCGTATCCTCATTGTTGAAGAGATCCGTTTGATGGCAGACATCATGCGGTCGGTGCTAGAAAACGAAGACGACATTACGGTCGTCGACGTTACGACCTCCAAATCCGGAGCCCTCAGCCGGCTCGATGAGGTCGACATGGTGCTTGTCAGCTCGACCCTCCCGGATGATGAAGCCGTCGAAGTCACCCAGGCGGCCTCTGACAAAGACTTGATCGTGCTTGTGATCGGCGTTCGGGACGTGCCGATCCGCATCATCAAGTACATCGAAGCTGGAGCGGCCGGGTATGTCTTGCGCTCAGATTCTGTCGAGAAGCTTCTTGAGAACGTGCGTATCTCCAAAAAAGGTAAGGCGTTGGTCTCACCGCGCATTGCTGCGGCGCTCATCGACCGGGTGTCTGAGCTGGCGGATATCCGAGATGATCAGCTCAACCTAGATCCCGCCCTTCCTCTCGAGTTGACGCCGCGCGAACGGGAGGTTCTCGAACACATTGGTGAACACAAGACCAACCAACAGATCGCGGACGATCTGTTCATTGAGGTGGGCACGGTTAAAAATCACGTGCACAACATCCTCAATAAGTTGAACGTGCGTAGCCGGCAAGAAGCGGCGCTCTACCTCGACACGTTCAAATAGCAGCGGTGCCCTGCAAGCGCGTGCACGGGTACAATTTGGCCAGCAGGCGAACCGGTATGGCCAAATTGTACCGAGATCTATACCACACAGATACAGAGCTATCTATTGAGGTGTATCCGGCGCGCAGGGTATTATGAGGCACTGACTTGGCCGTCGTTCAATCCTATCTATTCGAGTACTCCCGTGCGCCGGGCCTGTCTTCCTTGTAGATCCGACCCCTCCCTTCACCGTGCAGCACGTCATCGTAGCCAACCGTCCCCGCATGTTCCGCGAACTACTCGTACGCTTTTTTAGAAGCTCCGAGGATGTAGCTAGGACAACGGAGATTCGAGACGCCGACCAGCTAGCCCACGCCAAAGAATTGAGCGCCAACGACTCAATCATACTTCCTGCAGATCTAAACCGTGCCGTGGCTGCACAAATCGTAGCCGCACATCCAGAGGCGCGGGTGGTCAGTGTATCAGAGAAGGGAGACCTTGCCACGCTCAGCGAATGCACGCCAAGTGTTCACCGCGGCATCTCGCTGAACGACCTCCTCTCTGCCGTAGCCAGCTAAGGCATCTCACAGGCTGGCCCATCCAATATGGCCCATACGTATGGGCTCAGGCTCAGTGTATCTGGGCCTCAGATCTCGACCGAAAATGACGATTCTCATCGTAGATGAGGTGCAGATATCAGGCACCGCCATCAGCCGCCTCTTGCAACAGCAGCCTGACATGGATGTCGTTGCTCACGTGACAACCACCGGGGCGGTCCTAGACCGCGATGAACTGCCGGATGTGGTTTTGGTGAGCTCTTCGATCCCTGACGACGGAGCACGGCGATTGACCTTAGCCCTCATGGAGCAGACGCTAGCCGATACAGGCGAAGAGCCCTGCGTCGTGGTGCTTGGCCTGGACGATAACCCCGACAGCATCGTCCCCATCCTCGAGGCCGGCGCTTGCGGATACGTGCAACGCGGGGATTCCATCGGCGAACTCATCTCGAAACTCCGATGCGCCTATTCGAACACGCCTCAGGTTTCAGCGAATATCGTGCGCCACATGATGCGCCGGCTCTACCAGTTGAGCCAGCTGTGCGCAGACCAGTTGACCGATCTGAACTCGGAACCCGACTTCACCAAGCGAGAATCGCAAATCCTTGGGCTGGTGATAGAGGGCAAGACCAACCGCGCGATTGCTGAAGCGCTCTCGATCAGCGTCGGCACAGTTAAGAATCACGTGACGAGCCTCTTGCGAAAGGTGAACGCGCGGGACCGCGTCCAGCTACGAACGATCTTCCGATTGCAGCCGCGTGCAGCCGAGGTTTTGCCTGACTGAGCGCCTCAGACCGCGAGACGCTAGTCGGGAAAAGTATGCATGTATAGTGCAAAAATGTATCGTTGCACTAGGACCTGGTCTATGGCGATAAGGCGTAGTGTACCCTAGACTGCGGTGTCACTTCCAAGCGCCCTTCGCCCGTGCACTTCCCAGAGGGCCACGTTTACAACTAGCCTCCTCAAATTCGATGAGTTCATCTCCCACTCGCCCCGCTTCTTCTGGGCATGCTGCCGGCGACGGCCGCGCAGAGTCCGTCCGCAACGTCGTGGTCATTGATCGCGTGCAGAACGGGGATCACGCGTCCAAGCCTAGGCCTGGTCTGACTTCTACACCTTTGCCCCCGGATCACGTCATGGATCTGCTCGCGGGGCGGTACTCCCGGTTTTCTCAGTTGGTGGCCCGGGGCAAGGTCGAGCCCACAGACATCCACACCATGCGTTCAATGTGCAGGCAGGTGCGGGCCAGTGCTGAAGAGTTGCAGCGGGAAGCAACCCGCCGGCTCGATATCATCGACCTCATTGAGCAATGCCTGGATCTACTCCACGAGAACAAGGAGCGCACGGCTGAAGCCCAAGCTGCGTGAGCCCACAGCAGGTTGCTCGGCTTAACAGCTTGTACAGGCAAAACGGAGTGACTGGTAGTATGAAGAATATGTGATCCATGACGGGTCATGGCCTACTTTCTATCTGCATGTTCGCTCAGGTTTTTGGATCATGCGTTGTGCTCAGGCACAGTCATCTCT
>JBCDHV010000250.1:0-6013 GCA_038749615.1 Bacteroidota bacterium | reverse complement strand
TCGTTTTGGCCCACTCGCTGAGGGCTTCCCGTTGCTTCGCGGTGAGTGAGGAGGGGACGGTGACGCTGATTTCGACGTAGAGGTCGCCGGGGCGGTCCGTGGTGCGGACACCTTGGCCGCGGAGGCGGAGCTTTTCACCGGGTTGAATGCCGGCGGGGACTTTGAGCTTGACGGTCTCGCCGTAGGCTGTTGTTACGTTGCGCGCCGTGCCGATCATGGCTTCGACGGCATTAATGGTCTCGGAGGTGTACAAATCGTTGCCGATCCGGCGGAAATTCGGGTGCTCGTCCACTTCGAACGTCACGTACAGATCACCGCGTTGACCGGTCGGCCCCGTATTGCCGCGGCCCTTGAGCCGGATCTTGGTGCCGGTGCGGGTGCCGGTCGGGATGGTGAGGCGTACGGTGTCGCCATCGGGAAGGCGGACGTTTTCTTTGCCGCCCCGAAGCGCTTGATCGAACGTGAGCCGGAGCGTGGTCTCCGCATCCGGGCTGGGCTCGTTGCCGAACATCCGGCTGAAGAAATCTCCGAATCCGCCTCCGCCGCCCTCGAAATCTCCCGGCCCGCCATCGAAGACGAATCCCCCATCGGGCGTCGTACGGTAGCGGTTGCCAGTACGTGTCTGGAAGATGTCCTCGAAGCCTCCGCCACCGAACGGGCCACGGCCGGCAAACGGGTTGTTGCGCATGGTATCGTACTGCCGGCGCTTCTTGTCGTCCGAGAGCGTCTCGTAGGCTTCCTGG
The DNA here is from genome assembly GCA_038749615.1 of Bacteroidota bacterium. Lineage (GTDB taxonomy): Bacteria > Bacteroidota > Rhodothermia > Rhodothermales > DATKEJ01 > JBCDHV01. Next base: position 5,270 of record JBCDHV010000250.1, on the reverse strand, counting down.
ATCTCCTTGAAGCGCTCCTCGGCCGCCTGGTCGTCCGGGTTTCGGTCTGGATGATTCTCCCGGGCCAGCTTCCGAAACGCCTTCTTGATCTCGCCAGCGGTCGCTTTTTCCCCGACGCCCAGAATGTCGTAGTAGTTCTTCATTGCCTGGTGTTTACGTAATGCCTCATCCTAACGCCGAGCCGGCGGGCAAAGTTACACATCGGTGAGACGGTTGGGCGGGGCTTTCGCTTCGCTCAGGTGGCGGGTGGAAAGGTTGCGAGTAGCAGGTGGACGATGGTATGGGTTGAGTAAGGCGGTGGGTGTTAGCTTGCGGGCCGGCTCTCGTTGTTCAAAACTCAACCGCTGACATGAAGAAGGTCCTCGTTGCCAACCGTGGAGAAATTGCCGTACGTGTGATGCGCACGTGCCGGGAGCTGGGGCTCCAGACCGTCGCGGTCTACAGCGAGCCAGACCGGACAGCGCTCCACGTGCAGTTGGCCGACGAGGCCTACCTCGTTGGGCCGGCGGCCTCTAGCGCCTCGTATCTGGTGCAGGAGCGCATCCTTGAGGTCGCTCGGGAGAGTGGCGCGGATGCGATCCATCCGGGCTATGGGTTTCTGTCTGAGAACGCCGGCTTTGCCCAGGCCGTCCAGGATGCGGGCCTCACGTTCATCGGGCCGCCGCCGGATGCGATCCGGAAAATGGGCGACAAAACCTCGGCGCGGCTTCTCATGCAGCAGGCCGGCGTGCCCATGGCACCGGGAACGACGGATGCCATCGAGGATCCTGAAGACGCGGCGCAGATTGCCGGCGAGATTGGCTATCCGGTGCTGATCAAGGCCAGTGCCGGCGGGGGCGGCAAAGGCATGCGGATCGTGCACGAGCCGGCCGACTTCGAGCGGGCCATGCAGATGGCGCAGAGCGAGGCGCGTTCGGCCTTCGGAGATGACCGGGTGTACGTCGAGAAGTTCATCGAGGAACCGCGCCACATCGAATTTCAGATCCTCGCCGATCAGCATGGCACCATCGTGCATCTGTTCGAGCGCGAGTGCTCGATCCAGCGCCGGCATCAGAAAGTCATCGAGGAAGCGCCGTCGTCTGTGCTGACGCCGGCCTTGCGGGCTGAAATGGGCGAGGCGGCGGTGACGGCGGCTCGGAGCTGCGGGTACGAAGGGGCCGGCACGGTCGAGTTTCTAGTCGACAAACACCTGCGCTTCTACTTCATGGAGATGAACACGCGGCTGCAGGTCGAGCATCCCGTCACGGAAGAAATCACGGGGTTCGACCTCGTCGCTGAACAACTTCGTATTGCCCAAGGCGAGCCGCTGGGGTATACGCAAGACGACCTGTCGATTCGCGGCCACGCGGTCGAGTGCCGGGTCTACGCCGAGGACCCAGCGAACAACTTCCTGCCGGCTCCGGGGAAACTACTTCGGCACGTCCCGCCAGGCGGATTCGGCGTGCGTGTCGATGCCGGCGTCGAGGAAGGCGGCGACGTGCAGATTCACTACGACCCGATGATCTCCAAGCTCGTCACGTGGGGCCGCACCCGCCCTGAGGCGATTCTACGGATGCGCCGGGCGTTGGAGGAGTACGAAATCGCCGGCGTCGAGACCACGATTGGGTTTTGCCATTTCGTGATGTCTCACGAAGCCTTCACGAGCGGGCAGTTCACGACGCAATTCGTCGGCCGGCATTTCACTCCAGACGCCCTTGCTCCGGATGATGCTCAGGCGGATCTCGTGGCTGCCGTTGCTGCCGTGCTCGCCTCTGCTGAGACGGCACCCAGGGCCGCTAGCGCTGAGGCCGGCGAGAATGGAGTGGCGTGGAGCCCGTGGCGGCAGAAGCGAGGGGTGTAGCTCGCTTTGCTCGCGTAGCAAGTGGCGGGTGGCGAGTAGTGGTGCTCAACAAGGGGACGTTGGCTCTAATGGAGTGAGAGTCCTACATTGGGCGAGAACAGCTGCTAATCTGCAGTTGCAACGTCGGGCCTGAGGCAGTCAGGACCTTCGAGATTTGGTGAGATGCTGCGGCACTTGGGCAAGGCGCGCAGGCATCAGAGGCTACTATGGTAGAGTTAGGTCAGGGATGACCTCGGCGCTCTCATGGATGTGCGTTCTGCGCAGCCGATTTCAATCACCCTAGCTTGGCATTCTTATGGACCGCTTAGTACGCTACGCCGCTGCCCTCGGCGTTTTCTTGACTTGTGCTCTGTCGACATCTTTACACGCCCAGAGTGTACTGCTCGTCGGCGTAAACACAGACGCCACGGCCGGCGATCAGATCTCCTTCGTAGCCACGACGGCCATTCCCCAGTCAACCGTCATTTATTTCACCGACCGTGAGTACAGCGACACGAACAACACCTTCAACACGGGCGAAGGCCTGATCGCATACACTACGCCCAGTGGAGGGCTTCCCATTGGCGAAGTCGTACGCATCCGCGAGGAAGGAGGCAGTGCAACTAACAACCTCCAGCTTGACTGCTCGAGTGGATCTGACGCGGCCTGCGGGAGCGTGTCACTCACCGGATCCTTCAGCATCGGCGCCAGCGACGAGTACTATGCCTTCACAGCCAGCAATGCGTCGGACCCCGCAACCTCGATCACTGAAATCTTGAGCTACGTGACGTGGCAATCGTCTCCACCGGCAGACAACGACCCCGTCAACGATTATCCGGATGCCGGTAGCCTGGCATTCGCAAGTCCCTCTGGCGATCAAATCAAGGTCGATTTTCTCTTCGACAACGGCCCGTCCAAGAGACTGGCTGTCCGGACGGACAATACCCGCGCCGAGTACGACAATACCTCGAACTGGACGCGTACGCTAGACGATACGAGTGCCTTGTCTACTCAGGTGTTCGTAAACCCAATGTTGACCAACTCGACTCCCCTTCCTGTCGAGTTGGTGCAGTTCGATGCACGGGCTGACGGGAGTACGGTGAGGTTGACGTGGGCGACGGCATCGGAAGTGGACAATGCTGGCTTTGAAGTGCAGCAGCGCATCGGAGATCAGTTCGAGCGGCAGACCTTCGTGCCGGGTGTCGGATCGTCCGATGAGACGCAGCGGTACACGGCTATCCTAGACCGGGTGGCCTCTGGGACGCAGGTGTTTCGGCTCAAGCAGATCGATCTGGATGGTGCCTTTACGTACAGCCCAGAAATCGAAGTTTCCGTCGATCTACCTGGTGCATATAGCCTCGGCCTTCCGTATCCGAATCCGTTCTGGAGTGTCTCCACCTTCAGCGTGGCGGTGGCTAGGTCCCAGCACGTGGACGTGAGCCTCCTGGATCTACTTGGCCGGCGGGTAGACACCCTACACCGTGGCCCAATGGAAGCCGAGCGGTCCTATGTCTACCGCCTCGAAGCCGGCGATCTCTCCGATGGCCTCTACTTCATCCATGTCACGGGTGAATCCTTCGCGACCACCCGCCAGATCACGCTGCTGAAATAGCTCTCGATCCCCAGTCAGATAGCACGGGCCGGACTTCCACTAACGATTCGCTAGCCACTCGGCAGCAGCGTAGGTGGGCGTTCGGCTCGTGCTAGATCTATCTCAACTTGACGAGCCGGCGGCTCGATACGGTGGTGCCTGAGGTGAGTTGGGCGACGTAGACGCCGGCTGGGACATCGGCGGCCCAAGTCAGGTCGTATCGGCCGGCAGGACGCGGGCCGGCATCGAGCGTGGCCACGACGCGGCCGAGGAGGTCATGGACGCGCAGGGTGATCCGGGCCGGCGCGTCGAGGGTGTACGTCAGGGTCGTTGCGCCCGTGCTAGGGTTCGGGTAGGGGGGCAGCAACTGAAGGCCAACGTTAGGGACGGTCTCGGTCTCGGAATCGACGGGGAAGTCGTTCGGGAGTCCCGGCGTCCCGCCGACATTGCCTGAAGCTTCCCAGTTCGCCGGGTCCGTGTTGTCGGCCGATGGATCGATGAGTTCGAGCGTCGGTCCAGTACCGTTGGGCTCTGCCGGCCAGGGAGGCGCGACATCAAAGGTGAGCGAATCGACGACGACGCGCTGGCGGTTCAGCAGGCGAATCTGTTCGCCGTCGTTAGAGAGCCCAAAGCCAAATGCACCCGCACACGTCGCGAGCCCTTGGTAAACCGCGTTGAAAGCAGATGCATCGCGGCAGAGCACGAGGTAGCCGTCTTCAGGGATCAGCGCTCCGTCTGGAAAAACGTAGACCGTATCGCTGTCCGTGTCCTGAAAGCGCCAGCCGCTGAGATCAAGCGGGATGTCGCTGGGGTTGTAGACTTCGAGCCAGTCGCGCGGGTCGAACGTGCCGACGGAGTTGTAATTCAGTTCGTTGATGACCAGCGTCTCCGCCAGATCGACTTGGTTCACGGCTCCTGGTGTTCCGCCGATGTTGCCGGACTCGCCCCAGGCACTCGGCAGGGCATTATCGGCGTTCGGGTCGAGGAGCGACAGGGTGGGGCCGCTACCATCGGGTTCGAGAGGCCACGGGGACTCATCGTCGTAGGTAACCACGTCGACGAGGTTGCCGCCGCCATCGAAGAGCCGGATCAACTCGCCACTGTTGGCGAGGTTGAAGTCGAATTCCGCGAAGCAGGTCGCGTCGTTCTGGTAGAGTGAGGCGAAGCGAGTAAGGCTGTTGCAGAGCACCAGAAAACCGCCGGCTTCCAGCGTCGTGCCCGCCGGCACGGTAACGCCATTCGTGTCGTCCCCGTCCCGAAACGTGTAGCCTGACACGTCAAGGTCTCCGCTGCCCACATTGTGCAGCTCTACCCAGTCGTTGGGGGCGAATGTGGGCGCTGAGTTGTAGTTGACCTCGTTGATGACGACTTGCGCAGTAGCCGGCAACGCGAAGGCGAAGGCGAGGAGGAGGCGGAGCATGGTTTTCTGGTTGACCCGCTCGGGGTGACGTGGGTTGCGCGTTGCAGGATGGTTTCTAGCCCTCTGAAGACCCGCTCGCGATGCGCGCTGCAGGCTGCATTCGCAGAGAGTCTTACGGGCGCTCGGGGTGAGGACCCGTTCGGGATGAGGGCTGAGAACGCGCGTTCGCTTTGAAAAGCTTCTGGCCCTCAGGGTGAAGACCGCTTCGCGGTGAAGATCGTTTTGAAGCGCCCGACCAAGTTGAGAGCCGAGGTGAATTTTGCCTTTCCTGCTCAGTCCGTTTCGAGCGTGGCATCGCTAAACCGAAGTGTCGCAATCTCCCACCTCGATTCTACGTCTCCCGCTCACGCGTCTCATCACCCGAAGGGTCTTCACCCCGAGCGCCTGTGAAGCACCATGCGGAGCAGGCGAACGTACAGCCCGCGAGTGGGTCCTCACCC
>JBCDHV010000249.1:0-6015 GCA_038749615.1 Bacteroidota bacterium | reverse complement strand
GACGAAGAAAACCCGATGATCGGCTGGCGTGGCGCCTCCCGCTACTACACCGACGGCTACCGCGAAGGATTTGCCCTCGAATGCCGCGCCATCCGCAAGGCTCGGGAAGAAATCGGGCTGAGCAACATCATCGTGATGATCCCTTTCTGCCGCACGCCGGCGGAAGCCGACCGCGTCCTGGCCGAGATGGCGAAGGCCGGCCTCAAACGAGGTGTGAACGGCTTGCAGGTCTACGTCATGGCCGAGGTGCCGTCAAACATCATCGAAGCCGACGCTTTCGCCGAACGGTTCGATGGCTTCTCGATTGGTACGAACGACCTCACGCAGCTCATGCTCGGCGTCGACCGCGATTCGGAAAAGCTGGCGTATCTGTTCGACGAACAACAGGCGACCGTGAAGTGGGCCATCCAGCGGCTCATCGAGCGCGCACATGCAAACGGCCGGAAGGTCGGGTTGTGCGGGCAGGCCCCGAGTGACCGGCCCGAGTTCGCTGCCTTCCTCGTCGAAGCCGGCATCGATTCGATCTCCGTCACCCCAGACGCCTTCGCCGATGCAGTGCTCCACGTCGCCCACGCAGAGAAAGGCCTGGCCGTACCCGAAGCCCTCGAGGGCGCGACGACGGAAGACCTGATCGATGCCCTCGAAGCCGGCGACGGGCATAAGGGGGATCCGCCGGCCGCCTAGACCCGGCTATATAGACCCGGCCCTTGGGCGCTGCACCTAGTGTGCTAGAGCATGAGGTTGGACCGTTGGGAATTGAAGAGGATTCCGTTGAAGAATCCCTCGGCAACGATATACTCACAACGGTCCACCCTTTCTCTTGACCCCTAGCAGCAGCCTTGAGCGAACCGTCCAATCCACACACGGCGCAGCGGCCTACGATTTCCGGATGGCACGAAGCCGTACTGAGCGTCCGCGATCTCGAAGCAGCTATCGACCTGTACGAGTTGATCGCCGGCTACGAGGTCATCGAACGGAGCGATCTGCCAGACGCGTTGCTGCGGGCGTACCGGTTGCCTGACTCGGCCTGGGGCTATCAAGCACTGATGCGGAGTCCAGGTGCGGAGACGGGGTTTTTACGGATCATGCAATTCGAGGGCGTGCCCCAACGGCGCATCCGAAGCCACGGTAGGCCGTGGGAGCCGGGCGGGCTCTTCGATGTGAATGCCCAGGTCGCAAGCATGGAGGAAACGTTCAAAGGCTTCGACGAGGCCGGCTGGCATGCCTTCTCAGACCCGGTGTCGTTTGATTTCGGGCCCTTCACCGTCAAGGAATGGATTACGACCGGGCCGCATGGCGAATCGCACGGATTCATCGAGCGGGAAGCGCCGACTCCCGAAGGGTGGCCTGCGTTGAACCGCACGAGCCGGCTCTTCAACTCGACCCAGATCGTAGCCGATCTCGACACCAGCCTCGACTTTTACCGCCGCGTTTTGGGCTTTGAAACGTGTCTCGAACACCACGGCCCGAGCGCTGAGGCTGGCCCCAACGTCCTCGGCCTCCCACATACCGTTGCCACTTCGGAGCGCCGGCATGTCTACATCCTCCACCCTCAGGGAGGAACCGATGGATCGGTCGAACTTCTCGGATTCGACACGTTCGACGGCCGGCATTTCGGCCAACACGCTGCGCCGCCCAATCTTGGGTTGCTGGCGCTCCGCTTTCCGGTTTCAAATGCCGGCGCGCTGGCCGAGCATCTGTTGATCGAGGACATCCCCTTCACGGTGTCGCCCGTTCAAATCGACCTCTCGCCGTACGGCCGCACCACGCTGTTTGCCGTTCAAGCACCCGAAGGTGCCTGGCTGGAATTCTTTGAAACGGTGCGCTGAGAAACGTACGAGCCGGCGACCCCGGCTCGTTTTTCACGAACCCAACGGCCGGGCACTTCAGTTTACGTACCCCGCCCTCTGCCACGCGCCCACCTGCTCCCATGCGTTTCGTTCTCTGCCTTGCCTGCTTGCTCGCTGCCGGCCCTGCATTCGCCCAGTCCCCCATTCCCAACGGACAGCCGGCCGACACGACGGACACCGAACGAGAACTCCATACCCTGCTCGACGCCTGGCATAAGGCCGCAGCCATGGCCGATCTGGAAGGCTATTTTGGCCCGATGAGCGAGGATGCCATGTATCTCGGTACGGACCCTGCGGAGCGGTGGACGAAAGCTGAATTTCTCGAATTCTCGACTCCCTACTTCGAAAGCAAACGAACCTGGGACTTCGCGCCCCGAGACCGCCGGTTCTACATGCGAGACGCCATGCCGGACGTGGTCTGGTTCGACGAACTGCTCGACACGTGGATGGGGGTCTGCCGAGGCTCCGGCGTCCTCACCCGCAGCGACGACGGATGGAAGCTGACCCACTACAACCTCACCGTCGCCGTCCCCAACGAAAAAATGCAGGACTACCTGAAGGCGGTTTATTAGCCGGCTTCGACAGCACCTTTTAGTGTTTAGTGCTTGGTGTTTAGACCGGCAGGAAGACTCTGGATTTGCCAGAAAAAGATGCCTGCTTGATCGCTCTACCTATCAAGCCGTTTGGGCCATGCGCCCACCTTGCCGAAGCGCTAAACACTAAACACTAAACACGAAACACCATGCTTCTCCTCTTCTTGGCCTTACTCACAGCCGGCCCACAGCCTGCGCCGGAAAACGGGCGCGACGTCGTCCAGCTCATGCACGAGCAGTATGCCGACTCGTGGTATGGTGCCCTCGCCTTCACACAGCGCACGCTGTTCTACCGTGGCCCCGATCAACCACCGACTGAGCAGTTCTGGCACGAGACCATGGCCATCCCGGGTGGCCTCCACATTCGCTACGGCAGCACCGACAGCGGCAATGCAACGCTCTTCGCCGGGGATAAGCAGTACACCTTCCGCGAAGGCGAACTGGCCAAAGAAACACCGCTTGTCCACCCCCTGCTCGTCCTCGGGTTCGATGTGTACCGGCAAGCTCCGGAGACCACACTTTCCCAACTCGAGTCCCTGGGCGTCAACCTCGATTTGCTCTACGAGACGACCTTCAACGGCCGCGCCGTCTACGTGGTCGGCGCACGGCGGGGCGACGAAACGGCCACGCAATTCTGGGTCGACAAGGAGCTGCTCGTGTTCGTGCGCATGATCCGCGTGGAGAAGGGAAAGAATCAGGTCCAGGACTTCGTCTTCGCCGACTACCAACCGTTTGGTGGTGCCTGGATTGCCCCGACCGTGCTGTTCTACGTCGATGGTCAGCTCGTCATGCGGGAGGAATATCAGGACCTCCGCGTCCCCGAATCCGTCGACGCCCGCCTCTTCGATCCTGCGACGGCGATGGACGGCACCTGGCCAGAGGGAACGTAACTTTTCGCCAGACCGCATCGTCAGGGGCAGCGCGGCTCTTCTTCACCACACGTGCTTCCCATGCCCGCTGCGCTCGATGTCCAGGACGTCACACGCTCTTTCTCCCTCGACGCTGAAACGGTCCATGCGCTACGCGGCGTATCGTTTTCAGTCGATCATGGGGAGTGGATCGCCGTCACAGGGCCGTCTGGATCTGGAAAATCTACGCTTCTCGGCCTGATCGCCTGTTTGGATACCCCGACGACGGGCCAGGTTCACATCAACGATGTCAATGTCAGTGATGCTTCGGAGCGCGCCCTCGCCCGGATCCGCAACCGGCATGTTGGCATCATCTTCCAGTCGTTTCATCTCATCCCGACGCTGACGGCACTGGAGAACGTCGAGGCCCCCCTCTACGTCGGCCCGTGGCGCAGCGAGGCGACGCAGCGGGCCAGCGACATGCTCCGGCGGGTCGGTTTGGAAGACCGGCTTCATCACCGGCCGCACCAGCTCTCGGGCGGCCAACAGCAGCGCGTCGCAATTGCCCGTGCCCTCGTCACGGAACCGGCGCTGGTCGTCGCCGATGAACCAACCGGCAACCTCGACCAAGCGACGAGCGACAGCGTACTCGGCTTGTTCGACGACTTGCGGGACGAGCTGGGCCTCACCCTCATCGTCGTCACCCACGACCCCGCGGTTGCCGCGCGAGCCGACCGTATCCTGCGTCTCGTGGACGGTACCCTCACGGAGGCCGGCTGATGCAAACGCTTCGCTTCGCGCTGCGCTACGCCATTCGTTCCCTCGCCCGGGGAGGAGATCAGACACTCCTCGCGCTGCTCTGCGTCTGTTTCGGCGTCTTGGCGTACACGGGGACTGTTTTGCTCTCGGAGGCTATCGACGAGGCTGTGTTGATTCCCGGCCCCGATGCGATGGGGGCCGACGCAGCCCTTCTCTCGCCAAGCGGACGTTTCTCGCCGGCAACAGCCGACTCCACCATAGCGCTGGCCTTGGCCGCTGGCGCAACGGCCGCCACGCCTGTGGCCTCGGTCCCGATTGGCTTCCTCCGCGCCGAGGGCAACGGAGCCCTCACGTTGGTCAACCGCGTGATGGGCATCGACCCAGCGGCCTTCCCACTCGCCGGCCCTTTCCAGTTACGGCAAACGCCTCACGCACGTACGCTCTCAGCGGCTCTCGATTCGGATCAGGCTGCCGTTTTGTCGCGCGACGTAGCAGGATCTCTCGATCTCGGAATCGGAGATACTCTGGCGCTGGCGGCCGGCATCGGAGAGGCCCCGACCCGGTTTGTGATCGGAGGCATTGCCGAGCGCACGCATGACCGAAACGGTAGCTCGGTCTTTCTCTCGCTGGAAGGAGCCCGCCGAGCCAGTGGCCGCACAGACTTAGCGGGGCGTGTCCTCGTTGCGAGCCCAGACCTCACTGCCTTGGAATCGGCGGCGGCTGAGGCCGGCCTGACGGTTGTAAGAGCATCACCACCCGACGGGAAGCTCGCCGATATCTTCCGGCTGTTGCTGCCAGCTGCAGGGTTGCTCGGCCTGTTGCTCGGCGGCGTAGGCGTGGCCAATGCGATGCAGGTAGCCTTGGCACGCCGGCGCGAAGAAATTGCCGTCCTGAAGTCGATAGGCTACCGGCGCGGTGAATTGGTCGCGCTCTTTACGACGGAAACGGCGCTACTCGGACTCATCGGGAGTGTCGCCGGTGTGGTGGGCGGCTATGGGTTGGCCGCCCTGCTCTACGCTGCGTTTTCTGGTGCCCTGCCCATTCTGGTGCAACCCGTATACTCGGTCAGCACGCCCTTATCCGGGCTACTGGCAGGCGTGGTGACCACCGCAATCTTTGGTGCCGGAGCCATCGTTCGGGCAAGCGAGGTACGGCCCTCGGCGCTGCTCCGCCAGAGCGTAGTTCCTCTCAGAACGGCATCCAGGGCAGCGATGGCCGGGCTTGGAGCTGCGCTTCTGGGGCTCTACGGCGTCTTGGCCGGCCTCCTGATCGGATCACTCGTTCAAGGGATCGGCATCGTGGCGTTTGGGACCGTGGGGCTCGTTGTACTGGGTGGCGGTATGGTCCTGCTGTTGCTGGCCCTGATCAGAATTCCGATTGGGACCTACACCGGCCGGCTGGCTCGGCGCTCGCTCGCGCATCGGCCCCTTCGCACCGCTGCGTCTCTGGCGGCGCTCTGCACGGGGGTTTTTGCCATCGCCCTAACCGCCAGCATCCTGCAATCCGCCCGCTCACAAATCGACACGCTTCGCATCGCGTTCGGGTACGAGTCGGTCCTGGTTGCCGGCACGCTGGCCGATAGCAGCGCGGTGTCAAACATCGCGTCGGAAACACGGACTGGTCTACAGATTCGCCGTGTGGTGTCGCTTCCGGTTTCGGCCATCCGTGCAGACAGTGCAGGCGTGGGACGGACAGCTCTCCCGGCTCAGGAGATCGAGGGCCGAGCACTCGGCACCCCGTTGGTGAACGCCTCCATCGAATCGGGCCGAGGCCTCGAACAGGCAAAGGAGGCGCTTGCCCCGCGAGGAAGCTCGCTCAAGCCAGGCGACACCGCTGTAGTCGAGACTTCGGCAGGACCCGAGGCCACCTTCACCATCGTCGGCACCTACGGCCCGACGCCGGGTGGATTCCTCACTAGGGCGCGCGGCCTGATCGTGCCGGACACCGACTTGATCAGCCTGGGGG
>JBCDHV010000248.1:0-6030 GCA_038749615.1 Bacteroidota bacterium | reverse complement strand
ATGTTGTAGTCGACCGAGACCGTGAACGGCGTCTCGTGAAGGGCCGTGTTGTCTGCCACCATCAAATCGAGCTTCAGCTCGGCTGCTCGTTCCGCCGTGATCGATGCGCAGATCAGCCCGCGGCCGTGCGTGGCCATGAAGTTGACGAGTTCAGGCGTCATCTTCTCGGCTGCACCGATGAAGTCTCCCTCGTTCTCCCGGTCCTCATCATCGACGACGATCACGAGCCGGCCGGCCCGGATGTCGTCGATCGCTTCTTCGATGGTGCTGAATGGCATGGTTTCGCGTAGAGCGTGGTTTTGTGGGGCGTGGTGCGTCGGGTTGAGGCGAACGGCCTCAAGCCGCTACTTGTCTCGCACGCTTGCGATGGCGGATTTTTCGATGCGGATCTTGACGCCGTCGTCTACCTGAATCAGGACACTCGTGTCGTCGACCTGGGTGATCTTTCCGTAGATCCCGCCATTGGTGAGAATGTTGTCGCCTTTGCTCACCGCGGCGATCATGGCTTGACGCTCCTTCTCCTTCTTCTGCTGAGGCCGGATCAGCAAGAAGTAAAAGATGGCGAAGATCAACACCATCGGGATGATAAAGGACGTCAACGGATTGGGAGGCGCAGCCTGCGCAAGGATCAACATGGAGTCGGTTGGGTGATTGGGCTGTTGGGTGGTTGGGCGGGGAAAATAACGGAACCGTCCTCGATCTGCTTTATCACGCTGCCAAACCGCAGCGAACGCAGTGAGTGTCCAGCCCAACCAGGAACCAAAAAGACGACAGCGTAGGGCAAGCGACCTATATCGCGCCGCATCGACCACCTACCGTTGCTGCCTTCCGGCCCTGGCGGAATTCAGTGGGAGCTGGCCGTACAGGACTTGCCCTACGCTGCCGTCTGTTCAAGGGGCCGATAAACGGCATACGAAGCCGACAGTTCCAGCCGGCCACACGGGTGGGTCACGTGGGGCTGTGTGGCTGGTGTGAATTCAGCCAACGTCTTGCCGACGCGCCTACGGAACGACCACGTCTACCCAGACCGGGAAGTGATCGCTGATGGCCGGCTCTTCCGGGGAGGCCGGCCGGTAGACGCCGCCGGCATCGATGCGCAGCCCGGTCGAGGGAAGCACGTAGTCGACGCGGAGGCCCCAGCCGGCGGTGTCGTCCGGGTCGAGATCGGGCCAGGAGGCGATGCGTTCCGGAGAGGCTTCCGGGACGAAATCGCCCTGCACGCGCGGATGGCTCAGCAAATACCGGCCAATGGGATCGTCGATGCTGCTCCCTTCGTCGGGGTCGGCGTTGAGGTCACCGGCGATCAGGAAACGCGCATCTTGCGGGATGCCGCCAATCTGACCCGCATCATCGACGATGTACGCCTCGCCGTTCAGGTAATCAGCGAGGAGCCGGATCTCGTCGTGGTTACGCCGCTTGTTGCGCGCCTCGGCACCGTCGAAGGCCGGCGGTGTCGGGTGCGCCAAGACCAGGTGGAGCGTAGACCCGTTCGTAAGCCGGACCGGCACATCGACGTGCGTTTTGGAGCTGAGCCGGAAGCGCGGCCACTCGTCGTCGTCATACCAGAACTCGCCACTCTCCGGATCCATCGGGCGGAGCGCATCGGGCATGGCGCTCCAGGGCAAGGTCTGAAAGCTGCGAATGCCCGTGCTGTCGATCGCAAACCCCTCTCGTACGAGCAGCGCCATGCCGTACTGGCCTGGAAACGTCCCGAAGCCGAAGGCATCGTTTCCGTAGGCGCGGCCCTCGGGCGTCTGCTGGGCCGGCGCGCCATCGGGTCCGGCCGGTGGGGGCGGGGGATACGTGGTCACCGCCTCGCCATTGTTGTCCAGGTCTAGGCCGCTGGCAAATCCTGTGTTGACGGGCGGCATGTACGCCGTGTACGCGCCAGCGAGGTAGCGGTCTGCAAAGCGCTGAGCCGTGACGCCGAGGCTATCGTAGGCGATCTCGTTCAGGATCAGGACATCGGGCCGCATGCTGTCTACCACGGCCGTGATTCGTGCCAGCCGAGGCTGCTCGCCGACGTCCAAATCGCTCCCACGCACGTCCTCGATATTGAACGTCATGACGCGCACGGTCAGCGAGTCCAGCCCGTCCGGCTCGCTCGCAGACGGTTCACACCCACTTGCTAGCAGCAAGACAAGGCCGGCGGCGAAGAAAGCTGCCCAAAAAGTCTCGGTTTTACGCATGTCCTGGTAGATGAACGATGAATGAATGGGGTCCGATCTCCTTCTACTCAACTTCATGAACATACCGCTTCGCCAACGCCCTCGCATGATCATCTGATGTCGAACCTGTATCCACTAGCTACCATCAGCGTACTCCTCGTTGTGGGAGCCGATGCTCAACCCATGCGCATCAACGAGTTTCAGTACGATCCGCCCGCCGGCCATGCGGAGTTCGTCGAGGTAATCAACACGGGAGATCGCCTGTTTGATGGAGCGCTTGGCCTCTCGGATGAACGACTGCGTGTGGGGGAGGCGGGTACGGCCCGAGTGCAGCCCGGTGAGATGCTCGTCCTCACAGCAGATCGAGGCGCATTCGCTGCGCAGTTTCCAGGGATCGATGCCGTCGAGCTGCATCCATGGCCGGCTCTGAACAACGGGGGTGATACCGTTGTGCTCTGGATCGATGGCGTGGTGGCCGATTCGGTCCAGTATTCCACTGGTTGGCCCGGTCAGGACCGATCCGTCGAGCGCATCCATCCGTTAGCGCCGTCCGCCCAACGTGCTTCCTGGGCCGGCTCGTTGCACCCCGCCGGTGGGACGCCTGGTGCACAGAATTCGGTCTTTGATGCTGGCACCGCGCCTCGCGTCCAATTTGCCGGCGTGCTCGACGCACGCACCATCGAAGTGTTCTTCGACGTACCGGTTGATCCTGTGCTCGTTGGCCGGTTTCGGGTCGATGACCAGCTAGCATTCGCTGAAGTCGACGAGACGGGACGGCGGATCCTGCTCGATCACGCGGATGCCGCAGACGCGAACGTGGTGCGTGTGGCCGGCGTGCGTGGCCTGACGGGTCTGGTGGCACCCGACACTGCCGTTGCCATCGCGATGCTGCCAGGGCCAGGTGATCTAATCTTCAACGAACTGCTGCCGGCCCCCATCCAAGACGCCTACGACGGCCGGCCCGATCAACCCGAATTTATCGAATGGTTCAACCGGACCCCTCGCCCCCTATCGACGCGCGGTATGGTCCTCACCCGCCGGCTCGACGAACACGGCGAGGCCGACACCACCCGGCTCGACGACTCCAGGCCTGTCGCTGTATCGCCTGGGGAATTCCTCACGGTCGTGTCTGGCACAGCAGCGGTTCTCCTGGACGCGTTTCCCGATGCCGGCTGGCCCGTCGTCCCGATCCGCCTTTCGCTTCCGAATGCCGGCGATCACCTCACGTTGGCCGGACCTGCCGGCATCATCGACGTGCTGACTTATGACGCCTCGATGCACCATCCAGACGTTGCCAACCCACGCGGACTCTCACTTGAGCGGGTGCACGCGGACGCCCCGCCAGAGCAAGCCGGCACCTGGACGACCACCGTCGACCCATCGGGGGGCACGCCGGGACAGCCGAATTCAGTCCGGATTGTGCCCAGCGGCTCGACCAGCAAGGCGTTCATCGCGCAGCCGGACGTTTTGGGGCGCGATGGGGAGTCGATCTCGTTTCGTTACGAGACCGGTCAGCACAACCCAACGATCCGGCTCCGGCTATTCGATGAGAATGGTCACCTCGTGCGGACGCTTGCTGATGCGTATCGGTCGGCAGCAGGTGGCGTGCTGATCTGGGACGGCCGGGACGACCGGCAGCGCCAAGTCCGGCCGGGGCTGTACATCGCCGTGCTGGACGCGAGCGAGGCCGGCCGTACCGTTTCGCACCGCACGCCCGTGGCCGTTGCCCAGTAACAGTTGCCCAGTAACACAGGAGGCCAGATAGACACCAAGGTATAGCATGCGCCGCCGCGTCCGCTGCTCAGGCGACCACTATGCATGACCGGTAGGCACATGGAACAGCCTAAAACAGACCAGCGTTTACAGCAGCCCAATCGACCCTACCAAAAGAACTGTCCATGAGCACCGCCACAACCGCTCCTCCTTCTCCCATCACGCTAAGCTCCACGGCCGCAGATGAGATCCGGAATATCATCGCCACCAAGCAGATTCCCGATGGATACGCGCTCCGCATCGGAGTCAAGGGAGGCGGCTGTTCCGGCATGAGCTACGTCCTCGGCTTCGACAAGAAGCGCGAGTTCGATCAGGAATTTCAGGTCGAGGGCATCCTCGTCTACATGGACCGCCGGCACGGGCTCTACCTGCTCGACACGACCATCGACTACCACGACGGCCTGAACGCACGCGGCTTCGTCTTCGACAACCCGAACGCCACGGCCACCTGCGGCTGCGGGTCGAGCTTCGCGGCGTAACGCGCTTAGTCAGCAAACCAACCCGCTGGCGCACCGAGCACCGGAACCCTGTTCCAGATGCTCCGGTTACAAAGACAAGGCTTCGGCACAATCTGAGCAGCCCTGCTGTGTCACTAGAAATGAGCTCGCAAGGGCTCATTTTTTTGCTCCCACGCTCCCAGACCCGTTGATCTGCGGTAAACCGTCGAAACACGGGCCCCTTGGCGTCGTCAATGCGTCTGAGAACGGGGAGGCCGGCCCTCCACACACGTGGCCGGAGAAGCTACCCGTTCTACCACTGGCATGTCGCCGCATCCTTGGACCCCCCCGAGGCCGGCCAGCTAGAGGGCGCTACAACCGACGGACATGGAAGGTAATTTTTCAAACAGGGTGCGCGACGTGATCTCGTATAGCCGTGAAGAGGCCATCCGCCTCGGGCACGACTATATCGGGACCGAGCATCTGCTGCTGGGCATCATCCGCGAAGGTGAAGGGATCGCCGTCAAGATCCTCCGCAACCTCGGGTGTGACTTGTTCAAGCTCAAGCGCGCCATCGAAGACACGGTGCGGACCACAGGTGGAACGCTTACCGTGGGCAACATCCCGCTCACCAAGCAGGCGGAGAAGGTGCTCAAGATCACCTACCTCGAAGCCAAGCTGTACAAGAGCGATGTCATCGGTACCGAGCATCTTCTGTTGAGCCTGTTGCGCGACGACGAAAACATCGCAGCCCAGATCCTCCAGCAAGGATTTTCGATCTCGTACGATGCCGTGCGGGCCGAACTCGATTCGATCATCAGCGGCAAGCCGTCCACGCGGGCGAGCGCCGGCGGTGGCGGCGAATCCAGCCGGAGCAGCAGTGGGTCATCCCGAAAGGAGCGTAAGCAAATGGAAAAGAGCAAAACGCCAGTCCTCGACAACTTTGGACGAGACCTCACCAAGCTCGCCGAGGACGACAAGCTCGACACCATCGTCGGGCGCGAACAAGAAATTGAACGTGTTGCGCAGGTCCTGAGCCGGCGCAAGAAGAACAACCCCGTGCTCATCGGTGAGCCGGGCGTCGGGAAAACGGCCATCGCCGAGGGCCTCGCGATCCGCATCGTGCAGCGCAAGGTGAGCCGCGTGCTCTACGACAAGCGCATCGTCACGCTCGACCTCGCGGCGCTGGTGGCCGGCACCAAGTACCGGGGCCAGTTCGAGGAGCGCATGAAAGCAGTGATGAACGAGCTCGAAAAGAGCCCGGATGTCATCCTGTTCATCGACGAGCTGCACACGATCGTTGGAGCTGGCGGGGCCTCTGGTAGCCTCGATGCCTCGAACATGTTCAAGCCGGCGCTTGCGCGTGGTGAGATTCAGTGCATCGGTGCAACGACCCTCGATGAATATCGGCAGTACATCGAGAAAGACGGCGCGCTCGACCGGCGTTTCCAGAAGATCATGGTCGATCCCTCGACACCGGAGGAGACCGTCCAGATCCTCAAAACGATCCGGCCGAAGTACGAGGAGCACCACAACGTGCGCTACTCGGACGACGCACTCGAACTCGCCGTCAAGCTCAGCGACCGCTACATCACGGACCGTTACATGCCGGACAAAGCCATCGACGTGATGGACGAGGCCGGTGCCCGGGT
>JBCDHV010000247.1:0-6064 GCA_038749615.1 Bacteroidota bacterium | reverse complement strand
GTGCAGAATTACGCCGGCGTACGTGAACTCAAACACGCGCGGCAGAACCCGTTCAGTGTCGAGGCCGTGGCCATCGGCGATCTGCTGAAGTATTCGGTAGACGCGCCGGCCGACCCACGCCGGCTGGTGCACGGGAGCGTGACATCGGTGCGCCCAAGCCAGCTCGTGATCCAGTCTGGCACCGATGCAGCCGTCATCGAGCTCGCTGAGCCGCTGGATGTACCCATCGAGGTCAATGACCAAGTCGAAGCGGTGGGTTTTCCGTTCGTCTCGGCTGGGGCCACGCGGCTGGAAGACGCCGTCGTCCGCCGTACGGACGTTCAAAGCCAGGCTACGCCGCGCGAGTTGCCTGCCGACTCCATCTTTGCCCTCCGCTTGGACGCGATCCTCGTCCGGACGGAAGGAACGCTTTTAGACGCGGCCAAGGTGGGAGATGAGACCTTGCTGACCGTAGATGCCGGCACGTATATCCTGACGGCCAGCTTACTCGGAGATCATGAGCTCGATCACCTGAAGGGAGCTCGTCTGGCCCTCACCGGGGTCTCTCGTCTCAGGCGTGGAATGCCGTACTCTGATTTCCACGGAGAGGGGCCCGCGGAGGCCGAGCGGATCGATTTGTTGCTGCGGGCCGAGTCTGACCTCGAGGTGCTGCGCCGGCCGGCGTGGTGGACGCCTAACCGAGTCCTCTGGGGCATGCTCATCTTCGGCATCGTTACGGTGTTGGCGTTTACCTGGGGCATGTCGCTGCGTCTGCGGGTCGAGAAGCAGACGGGCGAGATCCAGCGCCGGCTAGAGGCCGAGGAAGCGTTCCGGTCGGAGGCGGAGGAGGCGAAGGCGGTTGCTGAAGAGGCACTTGCCGAGGCCGAAGCACATGCCGACCGGGCTGAGGCCGAAGCGCAGGCCAAGACGACCTTCCTGGCCACGATGAGCCATGAGATCCGGACGCCGATGAACGGGGTGCTGGGCATGGCCGAGGTACTCGATGGGACGGAATTGGACAACGAGCAGCGGGAATATGTCGATGTCATCCGGCGGAGCGGCGCGGCGCTGCTGACGGTGATCAACGACGTGCTCGACTTCTCGAAGATAGAAGCCGGCCATGTCGAGCTGGAGGAGGAGCCCTTTGATCTCCTGTCCTGCGTGGGGGATGCCGTGGACCTCATCACGCCGAAAGCAGCCGAGAAGGGCCTCGGCGTGTTCACCCTGATCGGCCGGGAGGTCTCCACGACCGTCAGTGGGGACGCGGCCCGGCTCACACAGGTGCTCAACAATCTGCTCTCGAACGCGGTCAAGTTCACGGAAGCCGGCCAGGTGAAACTCCGCGTTGATGTCGGGACGAGTGTGCTGCACCGGCACGCGCTGCAGTTCTCGGTCTCTGACACAGGCATCGGCATTGCCGAAGAGGCACAGGCCCACGTCTTTGATTCGTTTCGCCAAGCAGACAACTCCACGACTCGTCGCTTCGGGGGGACGGGGCTCGGGCTCGCAATCTGCAACCGGCTGGTGGAACTGAACGGCGGCGAGATCTGGCTGAAGAGCAAGGAGGGCGTCGGCACGACGTTCACGTTTACCTGGCCGGTGTCGATTCCGGAGACGGAAGACCCGGTAGAGTTCGGGCGGCGGCGTGTTCTGGTGGTGTCCCCTGTGCTCACCGAATGCGAGATGCTCGCCGAGCAGATCCGGTGCCGGCAGGGTATCGTCAGCATCGCAGCGTCCGCTACCGAGGCGGTCGATGCGCTCAACGAGGGGAAACGGTTCGATCTCGTACTCATCGATAGCGAACTCCACCGGGCCGACCGCTTTATCCGTTTGCTTCGCCATCACAACCTCAGCTGGCCGGTCGTTGCTCTTCAGCACTCACGCGAACCCGCGCGCGAACTCTTCTCTGGAACGCTGCATCGCCCGATCCGGCCGGACCGCTTGTTCGACCTGATCCTGCGGACGCCCAAGCACTCCGAAGCGATTCCGGTTGCCCCGCCAACGCGTCCGGACCCACCTCTCCCAGAGACATCAGCGGATCTGCCCTCTTCCAAAACAGATCTGGCCGAACCGGTGCCGGCCAAGGCCGCGCCCGGCGAGATGGTGTCTACCGAACCGGTGCCGGCCGAAGCCAGTGCCGAAGTCAGTGCCGAAGCGCCAGTACCTGAATGGCCAACACCTGAGCTGGAGCAGGCCCCACGAGAACCGCGCATCCTGGTCGTGGACGATCGGCCGGTCAATCTCCGTATCGCGCGTGCCATGCTCAAACGGATCGGGTACGAGAACGTCGAGGAGACAACCAACCCGCTCGATGCACTGGAGCGAATCAAGCGGGAGCCGTATGCCATCGTCTTCATGGATGGCCAGATGCCCGAGCTGTCCGGCAACGAGGCCACGAGCCGCATCCGTGCCGAGCTGGACCCTGAGCAGCAGCCGTTCATCGTCGCACTCACGGCGAACGCAATGGCCGGCGACCGGGAGGCGTGCCTGGCGGCCGGCGCAGACGAGTACGTGTCGAAGCCGTTCGACCGGGATGTGTTGGAACGGGTCGTGGCTGCTGGGCTCGAACGATGGGAGGTGGCATGAGGCGGTGGTTCATCGCGCTGGGGTGGATGGTCTGCCTGTGCACGTCCTCTGCGCAGGCGCAGCAGTACATGGCCATTGCCGGCATCAAGCAGATGGACCCAGAGAAGGCGGCGCAGGGCGTTCCTGTGGCCGTCGAGGGCGTTGTCACGTACTACGCAGGGCCGGCTCGCGATTATATCTTTCTGGAGGATGAGACGGATGGCATCGTCATCTCGTTCATCGGCCGGGAGACTGGCATCGACACGTTGGAAGTAGGGGACCGGATCCGTGTGACAGGGACGACGGGTCCTGGGCAGTTCGCCCCCGTCGTCACCGTGTCCGGCGTCGAGCAACTCGGGCCTGGCGTGCTGCCCATCCCGGTCAACGAGCCGATCAGCCAACTCGAAACCGGAGCCTTCGATGCCCGCTGGACCAGTCTAACCGGGCGCATCCGTGCCGGCGAATTCGACCGCCGATCAGACGATATTCTTGTCCTCTACGGAGAAGCCGAGGGGGAGCGGTTCGAAGTCGTGTTGCCGTACGAACGGGGCGAGGCCGATCCAGAGCAGTTCGTCGGGAGCGTGGTTCGGATTCGAGGGGTTTGTGGCGCGGCATTCAACCGGACGCGCCAAATCCTGGGCGTCATCATGTACGTGCCAGACTACAGCTACATCGAGGTCGTAGACCCGGCCACGCCCGATCCCTTTTCGTTGCCCCACACAGCGATCGACCGGCTGCTCAAATACCAGGTCGACCTCCCGGCAGACCCTCGCCGGCGTGTGATGGGCGAAGTCTCTGCCGTCCGGCCAGGGCAGGTCATTCTTGAGCACGATGCAGCTGGGGTCGTCGTCAGCGGGTTGCGGGTAGCCGAAGGGATCGAAATAGGGGAGTGGGTCGAGGCCGTCGGGTTTCCCTCTGTGTCAGCCGGCGCTCCGCTGCTAGAGGATGCCAAGGTCAACCGGATCGAGCGCCGTGCCCAACTCGTGCCGGCTAAAGTCACCGGGCGGCAGATTCTGGAGCAGGGGATCGACGCGCGCCTCGTTGAGACCGAAGGCCGGCTCGTCGACCAAGTGAAGGTCGATAACACGACGCACCTGATCCTAGAAGTGGGCGGGCAGTTCGTGGATGCGACCTTGCCCCCGGGGGCCGTGCTCGACATCGATGCGCGGTCTGGGAGTATGCTCCGCCTGACAGGCGTGTCGCGGATCGTACTAGATGCCGCAGGGCCGGTGCTCGATCTCGGGGCACTGGATTTCGTGCCGCAACATTTCGAGTTGTTGCTGCGCTCTTCCGGGGATGTTTCCGTGATCGAGGCCGCCCCGTGGTGGACGTCTTCGCGGGTGTTCTGGGTGCTTGGTGGGCTCCTGGTCTTCGGCGTCGTAGCGGCTGCGTGGGGGACACAACTGCAGCGCCGGGTGTATAAGCAAACCGACGAGATCCGCCGCCGGCTCGAAATCGAGGGTGCCCTTCGGGCTGAGGCCGAAGCGCATGCCGACCGGGCCGAGGCCGAAGCACAGGCCAAGACGACCTTCCTGGCCACGATGAGCCATGAGATCCGGACGCCGATGAACGGGGTGCTGGGCATGGCCGAGGTACTCGATGGGACGGAATTGGACAACGAGCAGCGGGAATACGTCGATGTCATCCGGCGGAGCGGCGCTGCGCTGCTGACGGTGATCAACGATGTGCTCGACTTCTCGAAGATCGAAGCCGGCCACGTCGAGCTGGAGGAGCGCTCGTTCGATCTGATGGCCTGCATCGGGGATGCGGTCGAGTTGGTGAACCCTGAGGCCTGTGGCAAAGGGCTGGCACTGGTCACCGTGGTGGCCAAAGGCACGCCGCGCCAGGTAGTGGGAGACTCGGTCCGGCTGCGCCAGGTGCTCAACAACCTGCTCTCGAACGCCGTCAAATTCACCGAGACCGGTGGCGTCCGCCTCGATGTCTCCCGAAGCAAGCCCACTCAGCTCCGTTTCGCCGTCACCGATACGGGCATCGGGATTCCCGAAGAAGCACAAGTGCGCGTGTTCGACTCCTTCCGGCAGGCCGACAGCTCCACGACCCGCAAGTTCGGGGGCACGGGCCTTGGGCTAGCGATCTCCAAACGGTTGGTCGAGTTGATGGGGGGAACGATCTCCGTGCGCAGCGAGGTGGGGGCCGGATCCATCTTCTCGTTCACAGTGAACACGAGTCAGCACGTCCCGCTTGATCCCGTTGTGCCGGCGCGTGTGTTGCTGATCACGCCCAATGAGATGGAGCGGATGGCGCTGACGGATCAGCTTCGTCACTTCGAAAGCACCGTGGTGGCTGCCGAAACCTGCCGGCACGCGCTAACCCCTCTGAACGAAGGCCAGCGGTTCGACCTCGTGCTCCTGGACGCCCAAGACCCTGACGCGGCCCGATTCGCTCAATTGCTGGTCCGCAACGCCTGCCCGTGGCCCATCGTGCTGTTGGGAGGGTCCCGTTCCTCCGAAACCGACGCGTATGCCGGCTACCTGCCCCGCCCCTTCCGCCCCGACCGCCTGATGAGCCAACTCCGGGCCGCCAATCCGGACTCTACCCGAGCACAACGAGCCGCCCCACCCATCTACCCCTCCTCTTGACCACCCGTCCTCTCTTCCACTGCCGGTTCCCTTTCCGCCCCGACCGCCCGATGAGCCAACTCCGGGCCGCCAGTCCGGACTCTACCCGAGCACAACGAGCCGCCCCACTCATCTACCCCTCTTCTTGACCACCCGTCCACTCTTCCACAAAAAAAGCCGCCCTCTGGTGAGAGGCGGCTTTTTCCGAAGCGCGCTCGGGAGGATTCGAACCCCCGGCCTTTGGAACCGGAATCCAACGCTCTATCCAGCTGAGCTACGAGCGCGTACAGGACGGCAAAAGTACGGGGATTGGACACGTGCGTCAAGCTGCCCGAGCAGGATTTGCCCTCCCTTCACGAACCTACCGGGCCGCATCACCGTGTAACGGTCTTGAATTGCAGCAGTTGTGTCCTGAAACAACGGACGCACGCTCCCACCGTCCGATTACCTGCCTAGATCATGCCCGTCCGTATTCAATCCGTCGAAGCCGGCTCCCTGGCTGAGCGCCTTGGATGGCAGGCGGGGGACCAGATCGTCACGATCAACGGCCGTGCCGTGGCGGACGAAATCGACTTCCGGTTTCTGACGACGGAAGAGCAACTGGAGATGCAGGTGCGCGTTGCCGGCATGCTGCAGAAGGTGACGGTCGACAAAGAGGCCTACGAGCCGTTCGGCATCGATCTCGCAGAATTTCGCATCCGGCATTGCGGGGACGACTGCGTCTTTTGCTTCGTCGACCAAAACCCGACGGGCCTGCGAGATACGCTCTACTTCCGGGATGGTGATTTCCGGATGTCGTTCCTCTACGGCAACTACATCACGATGACCAATCTCCGGCAGCGCGACCTGGAGCGCATCGTGGAACAGCGGCTCTCGCCCCTCTACATTTCTGTGCACTGCACCGACGATGAGATCCGTAGGCGCATGATGGGCCACCGCTC